>CBDUBP010000103.1:0-8121 GCA_965365415.1 uncultured bacterium
TTACATTCAGTATTGTCCCGCCATTGCCTGCAGGCCTTACGTTCAATACGGCCACCGGAGTCATATCCGGCACTCCGACAGTTGTTCTACCGGCTACAATTTATACGGTTACCGCCTCAAATAGCGGTGGAAGCACTTCGTTCAATTTGAACATCACCGTAAATCACATTGCTCCCACAGGACTGTCATATAATAATCCGAATGTGTTTACCATCGGCAACACAATCATTCCTTTAAACCCAACGGTAACCGGAAACGCTCTTTCATACAGCATTTCACCGGCATTACCATCGGGATTGAGTTTCAATACTGGTACGGGTATAATTTCAGGGGCGCCAACCCAGGTTTCACCTGAAATGATTTATACCGTGACGGCGACAAACTCGGGAGGAAGCACATCATTTGGAGTAAGCATTACAATAAATGAGATAGCTCCGACAGGGCTCGCATATTCTACACCGAATGTATATACGATCGGATCCGCAATCATTCCCCTGATTCCAAGTGTGACTGGAAATAGCCTGACCTTCAGCGTTGCGCCCGCATTACCTGCAGGATTGTCGATCCATACGTCTACCGGGGTAATTTCCGGGACGCCTACTGCAGTTTCGGCGGCCACAAACTATATCGTAACTGCCAGCAATTCGGGTGGTTCCGTATCGTACAGTGTCAACATTACGGTTAATCACGTTCCGCCTGTCGGACTATCGTACAATACGCCTAATACTTACACTATCGGTTCGACCATTGAGCCGCTAATTCCTTCGGTTACTGGCCAAGGATTGACCTTTAGCGTAAATCCGGCATTGCCCGCGGGACTTGCGTTGAATCCTTCGACCGGAATTATTTCGGGAACCACAATCGAAGTTTCCGAGCCAGCATCGTACACCGTCACAGCGACCAATTCGGGTGGTAGCATTTCATTCAACGTGAGTATTGAAATTACTGAAATCGCACCTGCAGGACTGGCATACAACTCTCCAAATATCTACATAGTTGATAGCGCAATCAGTCCACTGATACCTTCGGTAACAGGCAACAATATAACTTTCAGTGTCATCCCGGCACTACCGTCAGGTTTGAGCTTGGATACCGTAACGGGAATAGTCTCAGGCACTCCGACAACAGTCTCTCCAGCTTCAATTTACACGGTTACAGCGGCAAATTCGGGTGGCAGCATTTCGTTTGCCATCAGCATCTCGGTTATCGATGTCGCGCCATCAGGACTTACTTATAATTCTCCAAATGTTTTTGACATTAACATGGTCATCACGCCTTTGGAACCAAGTATCGTAGGTGACAACCTGACATTCGCAATAGCACCTGCGCTGCCGGAAGGATTGAGTTTTGATCCGGAAACCGGAACGATCTTCGGAACGCCTTCGGCATTGTCGCCTGCAACAAATTATACTGTTGTGGCCACAAATTCGGGCGGAAGCACTTCTTCAGTGGTATCGATTGCCGTTATAGATCTTGCGCCAGTTTCACTGGAATATATGACGCCTAACCTATTTCCTGTAAATACGCTGGTGGTGCCATTGATACCGTCGGTAATCGGAGAAAATCTTGTTTACACAGTAGCGCCTTCGCTGCCGGCCGGACTTTCGATCGATTCTTCAACAGGAATCATTTCTGGTACGCCGACGGTAATATCGCCTGCGGCCATTTATACCGTCACGGCAACAAATACAGGCGGAAGCATTTCTTTCGGAATAAGCATCACAGTCACGGAGATTGCGCCGCTTAGTTTGTCGTATCAAAATCCGAATGTTTTTAATAAGAACAGCATCATTACGCCTTTGGTTCCGATTGCTAACGGTGCAAACTTGACGTATAGTGTCGAGCCGTCGCTTCCGGCAGGATTGACGATCGATCCTTCTACGGGAATCATTACAGGGACGCCGACCGTACTGTCGCCTGCGACAAATTATGTGGTGACGGCAACCAATTCGGGTGGAAGCGTTACGTTCGATCTGAGCATCCAGGTAATTGAAGCCGTGCCTGGCGGATTATCATATGAAACTCCAAATGAATTTACCGTAAACAGTCCGATCGTTCCATTAGTTCCAACAGTGACCGGCGAAGGCCTGACGTTCACCGTGGAGCCGTCGCTTCCGCCTGGCCTGACTCTCGATCCGGTGACCGGTATCATTTCGGGAACGCCGACGGTACAATCACCTGCGACGGTGTATACGATCACCGCAACAAATTCAACCGGTTCAACTTCATTTAATATGACGGTTACGGTACTCGATATTGCGCCGATCAACCTTACGTATACGACGCCGAACCTGTACCATGTCGCGACGGCTATTTCACCGCTTATTCCAACGGTAACGGGAAGCAACCTTACCTTTACCGTCGATCCTCAGTTGCCCGACGGGCTCACGCTGAATCCCCAAACAGGGATCATTTCGGGAACGCCTACGACATTGTCGCCCGCTGCTAATTATACTGTCGTGGCAACAAACTCGGGCGGAAGCACTTCTTCAGTGGTATCCATCGCTGTTATAGATCTTGCGCCAGTTTCACTGGAATATATGACGCCTAACCTATTCCCTGTAAATACACTGGTGGTGCCATTGATGCCGTCGGTAATCGGAGAAAATCTTGTTTACACAGTAGCGCCTTCGCTGCCGACCGGACTTTCGATCGATCCTTCAACAGGAATCATTTCTGGTACGCCGACGGTAATATCGCCTGCGGCCATTTATACCGTCACGGCAACAAATACAGGCGGAAGCATTTCTTTCGGAATAAGCATCACAGTCACGGAGATTGCGCCGCTTAGTTTGTCGTATCAAAATCCGAATGTTTTTAATAAGAACAGCATCATTACGCCTTTGGTTCCGATTGCTAACGGTGCAAACTTGACGTATAGTGTCGAGCCGTCGCTTCCGGCAGGATTGACGATCGATCCTTCTACGGGAATCATTACAGGGACGCCGACCGTACTGTCGCCTGCGACAAATTATGTGGTGACGGCAACCAATTCGGGTGGAAGCGTTACGTTCGATCTGAGCATCCAGGTAATTGAAGCCGTGCCTGGCGGATTATCATATGAAACTCCAAATGAATTTACCGTAAACAGCCCGATCGATCCATTGATTCCAACAGTGACCGGCGAAGGCCTGACGTTCACTGTGCAGCCGTCGCTTCCCCCTGGCCTGACTCTCGATCCGGTGACCGGTATCATTTCGGGAACGCCGACAGTGCACTCACCGGCGACCGTTTACACGATCACCGCAACAAATTCAGCCGGGTCAACTTCATTTAATGTGACGATTGCGGTACTCGATATCGCACCGATAAGCCTTGCGTATACGACCCCGAACCTGTACCATGTAGCGACGGCTATTTCACCGCTGATTCCAACGGTAACAGGAAGCAACCTTACCTTTACGGTCGATCCTCAGTTGCCCGACGGGCTGACCCTGGATCCGGAAACAGGAATCATTACGGGAACGCCGACTACCTTGACGCCGACTGCGATATATACGGTTAAGGCGGCAAATTCCGGTGGAAATGTAACTTTTGACGTTTCCATCACGGTTGATGAAGAACTCAACAATGGCGGCATTGACGACATCCGGTTTGCAGTTTTTCCGAATCCCTTTGTAGATACGATCATGTTCTCGGGTATGCAGGGACCGGTAAGCTATGAATTGTTCTCTCTCGATGGCAAGAAAGTCATCTCGGGAACCACAACAACTTCGGAAATTGAATTGTCAAGAATATCAGATGGAACTTACCTCTTGAAATTAAAGTCCGCCGATACGGTCAAAACCGTCAAAATAATCAAGAAATAATCTGGAGGCTTCGGCCTCCTTTTATTTTAAAAGCGATTCCTGCCATCGGGGTATCGGCATGTGAAATTCGTCCCGGAATTTTCTTTTGTTCAATACGCTGTATGACGGCCGTTTTGCCGGTGCACCAAATTCAGCAGACGAGATTGGCTGCAAGTCGGGATTTAAATGATGGGCGCCAAAAATTGCCTTTGCAAAATCGAACCATGTCGTTTCTCCTTCCCCGCTGAAATGGTAAGTGCCAAAAGCCGTACTGCCTGATCGAATGATTGCAATCAGCGCCTCGGCAACATCAATGGCGTTTGTAGGATTTCCGATCTGGTCGTTTACAACCCGGATGCTCTTTCCGGTATCTGCCAGTCGGAGCATGGTTTGCATGAAATTCGTTCCAAAACGTGAATAGATCCATGATGCGCGAACGATAAAATGCTTTGGGCATATTTTGGCGATCCGAATTTCTCCATCCAATTTGGTTTGTCCGTATACCGACAATGGGTTTGGAATATCATCTTCGCGATACGGCGCACGCTTCGAGCCATCGAACACAAAATCGGTCGAAATTTGTATCAAAGTGATATCAAGCGCGTAGCAGACAGAGGCAACGTTTTCAGCTCCAACACAGTTAATAAGCGCCGCCATCTCGGGTTCCGATTCAGCCCTGTCGACTGCCGTATATGCCGCCGCGTTAATGCAGAAGTCGGGCTCAATCTCCTTAAAGATTTTTTCCAGCTGCGGCTTGTTGGAGATATCCGCCTCTGATTTTGAAAGGAATACAAATTTAATATCAGGATAAGCGGCGGAAACGTGCCGTATTGCCTGGCCCATTTGTCCGGATCCTCCTGTGACGACGACTACCATACTTTTTTCGCGTTCCGCAGTTCCGGAAGGAATCGATCCTTTTCAGAAATGATCAGCTTTCCACGTGGCATCTGCCAGTCGATTGCGATCGTGGGATCGTTGTAAATTATTCCGCCTTCGCAATCACGGCTGTAGTAATTGTCACATTTGTAAAAAAAAGTCGCCGAATCGCTAAGAACCAAAAATCCATGCGCACACCCTCTAGGGATGAACATCTGCAATTGATTCTCATCAGAAAGCTTTACCGACACATATTCGCCGAAAGTAGGCGACCCGGGCCTGATATCGACAACGACGTCCAAAACTTCCCCATGAAGCACGCGGACCAGCTTCGACTGCGCAAATTCACCTGTTTGATAATGAAGTCCGCGCAGCACGCCTTTTATTGAACACGACTGATTATCCTGCACGAAATGAACATTCATCCCGGTGGCCTCAGAAAAATCGCGCTCATTGAAGCTTTCCATGAAATAGCCGCGCTCGTCTGTACGAAGTTCAGGTTTTACGAGAAAACAGCCGCTGATTTTAGATTGCGTGATTTCCATCAGATCAAACTTAATAAATGATTCCCGTACCCGCTTTTCAATAATGGTTCGGCAAGTCTGCGAAGGCCATCGGCATCGAGATACCCCATTTTATATGCGGCTTCTTCGATCGCCCCGATCTTTAAACCTTGCCGTTCTTCGATGACCTGAACAAATTGGCCTGCCTGCATCAAAGAGTTGAATGTTCCTGTATCGAGCCATGCGGTTCCACGGTCGAGGATACTTACCCTGAGTTTGCCACGGCGAAGGTATTCTTTATTAACGTCGGTTATTTCCAGCTCGCCACGGGCACTCGGCTTGATTCCGAGAGCAATGTCGACTACATCATTATCATAAAAATAAATACCCGGCACCACAAAATTCGAACGTGGTTTCTCAGGCTTCTCCTCTATCGACAGAACATTGCCGGCTTGATCGAATTCGACCACGCCGTAACGTTCGGGATCTTGTACGTGATAGGCGAAAATCCGCCCGCCATCCGGATCGTTGTTTGCCTGCATCAGTTCGGCCAGGCCGGTACCGTAAAATATATTATCGCCCAGAATCAGCGCAACTTTGTCGTTTTCGATAAAATCCTTAGCGATGATAAACGCTTCTGCGAGCCCATTTGGATGTTCCTGTTCCGCATATTCAAATCGGCAGCCAAGCTTACGGCCGTCCCCAAGAAGCTTTTTGAACAACGGAAGGTCGTGCGGCGTTGAAATGATCATGATCTCATTGATCCCACACCAAAGGAGCGTCGACAATGGATAGTAAATCATCGGCTTGTCGTAAATCGGCATCAGCTGTTTGCTTACTGCCAAAGTCAATGGATGTAAGCGAGTTCCCGATCCGCCTGCCAAGATGATTCCTTTCATTTCTATTCAGAATATTTTAAGGCCTGCCTCTTATAAAATTTAATCAGATTTATCGCAATCACAAAACCAAATATAAAAATAACAGGCAGGACAAACTTCCACTTACCCGATAGGCCATCTTTGCGCATCATATTCAGAACTTGGGAATTCAGCTTGATGATCTTATCTAATGAAACCAGTTCTATCCTGAATTTGCCTTGTTCCTCAATCAGCTCATCCTTCGTACGGATCACGTCATTTAATTGTGAAGTTTGGCTATTGATAATCGTCGCTCCTGACGATGATCCCCTGGTCGATTCGGGGATGCTTTGCAAAATTGCATCGATCTGTGAAATGAGCATCTCATTTGTCTTTATTTTGCTTGCAATATTTTCAATATATGTTTTCTGAATTACACTGTAAAAGGAATTGGTGTTTAGATAATCCATAATCGGACCTATCATATTGTCACTTGAAATTTTTCCTCTAGAGGTCAGTGAAATCAGATGATAACTATAATTCTTACTGGTCGTGTTGTCCTTCACGATCTTATTCAGGTCCCCGTCATCCGCCAAAAGCTCAAGCGTCCTGAAATTAAGCTCATTGGAATTAACAAACCGGTATACATCGACAACCGGATCAATTTTTATTGCCAGCAGGTTTCTCGGATGTTGAATGCCTATTTTTTTCAGGAAAGCCGTATCTCTTTCATTAATTTTCGCGTCAAGCAATTGGATTTTTGAATACAGGTAATCAGTACTTCCAAAATTGGGGCTCACGATGACCTGATGGTCGTAACTTTTCCCCTGATCGAGAAAAATTCCAATTGTCACCCCAAGCACGATCAAAATGCCAACGATAATGATATTCCTAACAAAGAACCTGATGCTTGTAAAAACTAATCTTCCCACGCTGTCGACCGCTTTTCCAATTCCGCGTGAAATTGAACCCAAATCGATTTCCTGGTCGTCTGCGCTTTTAGGCGTGTGTGTACTCATTCTGTAATTGGTTTACTTTAAATATTTGTTCTAAAATTTTAATTGTGATCAAGTACGTCGGTTTGACGCCGGTGGTGCCCAGTCCGCCCGAAGCAAGTGTACTCCCGGTTTCCAATGGATTGTCCGATGCATAATACGCATATCTGACTTTGACATCCGGATTGATGCTTTTACGGATCTTTGAAGCCGACTGGATGGCCTTTTGGTAATATGCTCCTTCCATTTCGAGTCCGATAACGCCCCAGGTGGATTTGTTGAAAAAATTCAGAAGATCCTTATTTTGCAGCGATGTCCCCAAGACGGTCACCATCGGGCCTGAATAAACCGGAATTCCAAAACCCTCGAACATCTCCGGCGTAAGCTGATTTTCGAACGGATAATTATCTCCCGTTCCTTCGTTGATGTGTGCCGATGGAATCATGATGTCGCCCTTTCCTCCTTCGAGGATTCCCGCCTTGCCCATGATCGAAACTGATTCGACATTGAGAAATGTCTTCTTCTCCTTGCTTTCCTGATACGGCTTCAAAAGTTCGTCGATCGTTTCGTAAGCCTGCTCGCCAAAAGCGTAATCCATCACAATGATGACTGGTGCCTGCTGATCGTGTTTGATCTGTGGAAAAGCTGATTTCTTCCAATCGATCTTCGCGGTATCAAAAATCTGGACATCGATGTTCGTCCCGGAGGTATCCGGCAGGAAAATCATTCCCGACTGCCCCGCAAACGCCGAAACCTTATTCCTGATCTCGTGTGCACCGGCCTTGCTCAGCTCTTCAAAAATGAAAAAATCTGTTTGGTCTTTGTACTTATTCTTGAGGACATTTGTTGCAAACAATGAGTTCATCACACTGTGCATGTTTGCACTGATGATGTGGATCGGGCGTTCGATGAGTCCGTTTTCGCGCATGACCTGCTTGATCCTTGTGGCCCAGATCTCGCCGTGGATATGGTGCCCGAGCCTTTCACGAAGAACCGGGCTGAACGTGATCGTCCGTTTGTTGCTTTCAAGGATCTCTTCGATGGCTAGTTTTCCAAGCCAGTAGATCACATGAAGGAAGCGGTCCGGCTTTTCGGCAGTGGC
>CBDUBP010000104.1:0-8104 GCA_965365415.1 uncultured bacterium
ATATTAAAGGTGTCTACACCCGAGCCGCCTTGCAAATGTTTAAAATCAACAAATGAAATGTCTTCAGCGTTGATGAACTTGCCGCCTTTGGCATTGACGCCGAGCTGGCCTTTGTTTCCGAGGCCAATATCATAAAAGATCCGGCCGTTGACATGATCGAACTCGTATTGTTTTTCGCTTCCTGCGAATCCTTTTTCATACCCGATAAATATCGTTGGAAAGTTAGGATCTGGAATATTGAATTTGCCATCCGGCCTCGACCAGTATTGCTGCCCGATGTTGATCCGTGCAATGACCGACACTTTGGCAAGCCGATGCTCGTCGAATGCAGGCGTCAGAAAGTCCAAAGGCAATAGCGGATTATTTGATGTATAGCCTTTGTCATTCCGCAGGATCGATTCGTCCGTATTGTTAAATAAAAATTTCCTGCGTGAATATTCGGCATTTGCCGTCACGTGAAATCCGTTAAAAATTTCCTGCTTGTAATTGAGATCGATGAACAGCTTGTCGTAGATCTTCATGAAATTGTTCCGGAAAAATGAAGTTGCAATGCTGTTGACGATGCGGCTGATCGGATTCTGCGGGTTGAACTGCGGAACCACATTTCCGCCTGACAGTTCCATTTCGAGATTATTGGTGTTATTGAATTTGCGGCGGATGTAACCCATCGCACGAAAACGGTCTTCCGAAAAACCATAGTTGAGATTGGTGCCGACAGTAGTATAAGTCCGCTTATCAGGATTTCGTACAGTCATCGAAAAACCTGTCGTCAGGTTGTAACCCTGGACCGTATTGAATCCGATTGTATTCAGTAAACCATTATAACTGTACGAGCGATTCTTGAACGACTGCGAGTAGGTGTAGCCGGTCAGCATGTCCATGATCCGGAATTTATTTTTGACCTGATCGACCGAATCAAGATACTGTTTCGATTTCTTCTTTTCCTGAAGTGCGGCTTTCTTTTCGTAATCCATGCTTTCTTCAAGTGTCAGCGGAACGGGTCGGATCTTGTTCCAAAAATCATCGTCCTTTTTATTAGCGCCTTTTTCAAATGAAAGCACCTGATTGGTGAACGTTCCTTTTTCAAACTTCTCTTCGAACTCGAAGTTGCTGTAAACATAAGTAAACCTGCCCGACACCTTTATTCCCAATATTCCCGCTTCAAAATCAAGGACCTGAGTGTTTTTTATCCAGAGATCATTTGATTTGTTATAACTGAAATTTTGTTTCAACAACAACAGATTGACTGCAGGCATCTGGATATTGTCGCCTTCGACGCTCAGATCTGTCGCATAGATCGCCCACGAATCATCTACTATATATATGTAGCCTTCCATCACGGGCTCATTGTCGCGGCGCGGGATCACTTTGATCTTATTGATCTGCTGATTATTCTCATCGAAAAAAGATCCTTCGAATTTATACCTGTAATAATTGAAGGCATTGGACGCAATCGGGGAAACAACATTAACCTGGAACGGAAGATTGTTCTCATAAAAATCAAAATCGACCGATGCGGCGTTGTTGAAGCTGAATCCGTTATCGTTGCCGCTCACTTTCGATGCGATGATCGTTTCCTTGAGCTTATCCGGTTTTTGATAAACGATCCGGGATACGGTTTCCGAAAGGTATAGAATGCCGCTACGCGTCGAGTCGAGTACTTCATCGAACATGTCCAGTTTGGTACCGAGTACGCGTTTGGGAGCATTCTTAATCCTAAAAATGCCACGCGAATAGAAGTCGGCGCGGTGTCTCGCAGTTTTCTCAGAATTTTGTTTCCTGTTCGCGATCGCATTTCGAATGATCGCATTTGCCGGATTGTCTTTCGGATTAATGACCACTTCTTTTAAGGTGATGTTCTCTTCGGTCAGCGTGACATCAAGCGTAAAAGGGAATTCTTTCGGAGTGGCTTCAACGACACGTGTTTTGTATCCGAGATATTGAAAGACGATCCGGTATTTTCCTTCACTGTAAATGCTGAGTTCGTATTTTCCTGCATCGTTCGAAGTGGTTCCTTTAAATGAGTCCTCCAAAAAGATGCTCACAAACGGAAGCGGATTTCCCTGATTATCGGTAACTGTTCCTGAAACCTGGGCAATTGCCGAAACCGAAAACAGTAGCAGGAAAAAGGCAGGCAATCTTCGGATTAACCTCATAATTGTGACGGATTGATGAAATAATGCATGGCGAGTTCATAGCTGCGCAGTCCGAAACCCGTGATCACGCCTTTTGCATTCGGTGAGATGAACGACTGATGCCTGAAATCTTCGCGGGAATACACATTTGATATGTGGACTTCAATCACGGGCGTCCGAACGGCTTTTACTGCGTCGCCAATACCGATTGAGGTATGCGTATAAGCCGCGGCATTGAGGATAATGCCATCATATGTGAAGCCCGTTTCCTGGATTTTATCTATGATTTCTCCTTCGATGTTGCTTTGGAAATAGTCAATCTTCGATTTTGGAAAATTGTTTCGCAGGTCGGCGAGATAGGAGTCGAAATCCTGGCCGCCGTATATTTCAGGCTGCCTTTTTCCGAGCAGATTGAGGTTAGGGCCGTTAATGATGATGATCTTCATGAATCGAATTTAGGTAAAAGTAAAGAATTAGCCTGGCCGAAAAAAAACCATCCGCATGGGATGGTTCTGTATTCAAGGAGTCCGTTTTAAAGGAACATGTACCCGACTGAAATCTGGAAAACATGGTTGGTCGCCTCCGCATCCGGTGCAATTTCGGTCAGACCGACTGTATACCTTGCCGATGCAAAAAGTCCTTTGGTTATGTTGACACTCGCTCCGCCTCCGACCGCAAAGTCGAAAGATTCGCTTTCAAAATCATCAACGATGTCTTCAAAAGGATTTGATTCATTTACCAGGAATGAAAATTGCGGGCCGGCTTCAAGCGCAAGAAGGTCGGGAATGATGTAAAACTTGGCCATGACGGGAATCGAGACATAATCAAGATTGAAATCACCGAATCCTTCGACTTCCGCGCCTTGCGAATTGTACAGGAGTTCCGGCTGGATCGCAAAACTCAGGATCTTAATCTCGGCGACTGCGCCCGCGTGAAAGCTTGTCCGTGAGCTATAACTAAGATCGCCACCATTGAAATTGGCGAAATTGGGTCCGGCTTTAATCCCGATCCGCAGGCCTTGCGCCTCCGTATTCAGGCTGAATGCCACGATTGTCAATACTGCAAAAATTAATTTTTTCATGATTTGATTTTTAAAGTAGTTCATCAAAAGTAGTCTTTAGCGCGAAAAAACCGTTACATAATTATAATATGCACGCATAACTGTAGGTTGATAAAGTTGTTAATAAGAATGGAACCAAGCAGACAGGGCGTTTTTTAAATCCGATAATTTTGGTTTGTTAACTTTAAACAAATCAAGAAATGAAAAAAATCTTTTTGTCTGCTCTGGCAGTATTCGCTTTCGGGTACGTTAGTGCACAAGATTCGGACGGAATGAAGTTCGGTATCAAGGCGGGATTGAACATGACCAATTTTACTGGTGATGTTGAAGATTCTGATGGAGCAACTGCGTTTTACGTGGGTGGTCTTGTAGATTTCCCGGTAGGTGAGAACTTCCACGTACAACCGGAATTGTTGTATTCTGTGGAAGGTGCTGACGAAGCAAGCATCAGCTACCTGAGAATTCCAATCATGGCTAAGTACTACATCATGGAAGGCCTAAACCTTCAGGCTGGTCCTGAGATCGCTTTCAAGGTAGCTGCTGAAGATGATTTCGTAGATGAACTAACCAAATCAATGGATTTTGGTATTGGAGTTGGTGCAGCTTACGAACTTCCAATGGGATTGATGTTTGACCTAAGGTACAACCTTGGTCTTTCGAACATCGCCGAAGAAATTGACGGAGCCGATGATTTTGAGATCAAGAACACTGGTTTCCAGATTGGTGTCGGTTACCGATTCTAATAAAGAAAGCCTCCGATAAGGGGGCTTTTTAATTTTTTTATTAATACGTAGTTTCGTATTATTTTTTTTATACATTTGCCGCGTAATTTTAAAACAAGAACCAAAACATGAAAAAAATTATTTTATCAGCTGCAGCAGTATTTGCTTTCGGATTTGCGAACGCACAGGATGCTACAACTACAGAAGGTGGAAAAGGATTTGCTAACGGCGACATCTTTATCACTGGTGGTGTAGGATTCTCTTCTGAGTCAACTGGAGACATCAAAGAAAACTCTTTCACAATTGCTCCTAAACTTGGTTTCTTCGTATCTGAAAACATTGCTGTTGGTGCAATGATCGGTTACACTAGCATCAAAGAAGAAGATGGAATCTCTGAAGATGTTAAAACTAACCAATTCGAAGTTGGTGCTTTCGGTAGGTATTACACTACTCCGGCATCTGATTTCTCTTTCTTCGCTGAATTGGGTGTAGCTTATGCTACAATGAAAATTGAGCAAGGTGATGCTGAGGCAAAAGCTAACGGTTTTGGAATCGAGCTTGCTCCAGGTATCAGCTACTTCGTAGGAAGCAACTGGGCACTTGAGGCGCAAATTGGTGCACTTTCTTACAACACAACTAAGCCGGATGCTGATGGTGCTGAATCTACAGACACTTTCGGTTTGAACCTTAACATGACAAATGTTACTATCGGTGTAGTTTACAAATTCTAATTTTAGAATAACTGCATAAAAAAAGCCTCCCATCGGGAGGCTTTTTCATTTACACACTTAAAATTTATAACCTACTCCTAATTGAAAAACCGAATGATGGATGTCGGCATCCTGATAGACGTCAGACAAACCTAATGTGTATCGCCCGGTTGCAAACAATCCCATATTGGTAATGAAGCTTACGCCGCCGGCAACGCCGAAATCAAATGATTCCGCTTCGTCAAGCACGAAATCGCCATCGTCGGAATTCGGATTGAGGTCCACCTCTTCATTGACCAAAAAGCTGAGCTGAGGTCCGACCTCAAAACTTAATCCCTCGGTCACATAGATTTTCGCAAGAACCGGCACATCGATATAGTCCAATTGCAATTCGGCATTGTCGCCGTCAGTTCCTTCGAACTCAAAGTCAAATCCTTTGCCTGAATACAATGCTTCAGCCTGGATAGAAAACATATCTGATATTGGGAATTCAGCCAGCGCTCCTACATGAAAGCTGGTCCTTGAATCAGGGCTATCAATGTCGTCCCCTGTTACTGTTGCGAAGTTAACACCACCTTTTACACCGAAGCTGATGGCCTTGTCTGCAGTATTGTCCGCTTCATTCTGTGCATTCGCCAAAGCAGTCGAGAAGAAAATGACCCCCGCCGCAATGATTTCTGATACTCTCATAAACATGCAATTTTTAGTTAGTGAAACAAAATTACCCCCGTACGGCAGGAAATTCGTTACAAAACCTGAACGTTGCGTTATATAATTTTTAGAGGCCGTTTTGCGGTTTTGCCTTAATTTGCAGCATGAACAACGAGTGGCGGAGCCATATTAAAATGTACCAGTCGTATTTGAGGATCGAACGCGGGCTGTCGAAACATACTATCGATAACTACACATTCGACGTTATGAGACTGTGTACCTATCTGGAACAATCCAATATGGAGATTCCGCCGGCAAAAATAGGAGAGGAGACCGTTCAGGAGTTCATATACGCCGTTTCGTCCGAAGTGAATGCACGATCGCAGGCGCGGATCATTTCAGGGCTCCGCAGCTTTTTTTCGTGGATGATCTTTGAAGACCGCCGCCATGACAATCCGATGGAGCTCATCGAAACGCCAAAAACCGGACGGAAACTGCCCGATACGTTATCTGTACAGGAAATCGATGCGCTGATTGGCGCAATCGACCTTTCTTCCGCGGAAGGAGAGCGCAACCGAGCAATGCTCGAAACTCTGTACGGTTGCGGCCTCAGGGTTTCTGAATTGGTCACGTTAAAGATTTCCGACCTGTTCTTCGATGAAGGATTTATTAAGATCACGGGAAAAGGCAACAAGCAGCGATTCGTACCGATCGGCAGCGTGACTGAAAAGTACATCAATATATATAGGAGCCAGGTTCGTACGCATTTGCCAATCCAGAAAAGTTTTGAAGACACGCTGTTTTTAAACCGCCGCGGAAAACAGCTTACGCGCGCCATGGTCTTCACTATCATCAAGGATCTGGCAAAAAAGATCGGATTGAAGAAAAGCATCAGTCCGCATACACTCAGGCATTCGTTCGCTACACATCTTTTGGAAAATGGCGCGGACCTGCGGTCGATCCAGCAGATGCTCGGCCATGAATCGATCACTACCACCGAAATTTATGTTCATTTGGACCGCCGGCATTTGACGCAGGTAATGAATAGTTTTCACCCGAGGAAGTGATTTAGTTGACGGTTGACGGTTTACTGTTAACAGTTCACAGTTTACCGTTGACGGAAGCGTTGGCTTTAGCGAGTGTTATGATGGAATCTGCCTGCGCTACATTATCAATTTTCACTTATCAATTATCAATTGATTCGGCGTTGCCTGCGGCCCGCGTCTTCCGCTGTATCTTTTTCGATCCGGTGCCCGGAGCGAAAAAGGATCGCTTCAACCGCTAACGCATAGAGATTGTTAATTCCATATTTATAAGAAATGGGCGGGTGGCAGGAGAAGTATTTCGTATTTCCTGCTGGAATATTCTAGCTGATAATAAAATTACCGAGTAAATGATCTATCGTTCGATCATATGTACCGACCGAATAATCTACTAGTGATCAAATTTACAGTGAATAATCTTACGGATAAACGTGGTTTTCCCGCATTTGGGAATGAGCGTTTTTGGGGAACTTTGTGGGTGGCGGGCGGTGGGACGTGTACTCACTTTTTCCGTCTTCCGAAATGAATTGCGTACATTCAACCTTACCGCTTATTTTATCTTTGGGCAGCTGTCAGATTTAATGAATCGAGATTTTAATCTGGAAGAACATTTAATGGAAGTGCTTAGCATTACCGATAGAGGCAAGTGCCATGCACAGCCGACCCGAGCGCGGCGAACTGGCAAAACAAAGCGCGGGTCCCCGGCTCGGGACAACGCCCCAAAAAAAAAGGCCAATCATACGAAAGGCCTTTCTATAATAAATTCAATGAACCGTAAACTGTCACAGCCGACTGCTAACTTACTTCGCAATATTGACTGCCCTGGTTTCCCTGATCACGGTTACTTTTACCTGACCTGGATATGTCATTTCAGTTTGTATTTTTTGTGATATTTCAAACGACAGGCTCGCTGCATTGTCATCGGTGACTTTTTCGCTTTCAACAATCACACGAAGTTCACGCCCCGCCTGGATCGCGTACGCATTTTTAACACCCTGGAACCCAAACGCGATTTCCTCAAGGTCTTTCAAACGCTGAATGTAAGAATCCAATACTTGTCGGCGTGCGCCCGGCCTCGCGCCCGAAATAGCATCACAGACCTGAACGATTGGCGACAGCAATGATTTCATCTCGATCTCATCATGGTGGGCACCGATTGCGTTACAAACCTCTTCTTTTTCTCCAAATTTTTCAGCCCACTGCATTCCAAGGAGCGCGTGCGGAAGATCACTTTCGGTATCCGGAACTTTTCCAATATCATGAAGCAAACCGGCACGTTTAGCCAATTTGACATTGAGTCCGAGTTCCGCAGCCATGATTCCGCAAAGTTTTGATACTTCGCGTGAGTGTTGCAATAGGTTTTGACCGTACGACGAACGGTATTTCATCCGTCCGACAACCTTGATCAGTTCAGGATGCAATCCATGTATTCCGAGATCGATAACCGTACGTTTTCCGACGTCTATGATTTCGTCTTCGATCTGTTTCTGTGTTTTTGCAACGACTTCCTCGATTCTTGCCGGGTGAATCCTGCCGTCGGTCACAAGTTTGTGAAGCGAAAGCCTTGCAATCTCGCGGCGAACAGGATCAAAACAGGAAAGGATGATCGCTTCAGGCGTGTCATCAACTATGATTTCAACTCCGGTCGCTGCCTCAAGCGCACGGATATTTCTTCCCTCGCGACCGATGATGCGCCCTTTTACGTCGTCGGATTCAATATTGAATACCGACACGCAGTTTTCGACCGCTTCTTCGGTACCGACGCGCTGAATCGTGCTGATGA
>CBDUBP010000105.1:0-8094 GCA_965365415.1 uncultured bacterium
GACAGACAATTCTCCCATACTGATTGCGCAGTTCTGTTCATAAAGCTATTAAAAATGTATTTAATTTAAAGGTTTCCTTACAAAAGTGAGGGCTTACTTTTGCATCTTTTCGGGTGAACAAATATGTGAACAAAAATCGTTAAAAAAAAATTAATTTCACGTTGATTTTCTAGAAATTTTGTTGTACGATGCCTTGCAGTACGTGGGGTAACAGTTGTTAAAATTATGAGGGAACATCTTACACAATTGCGTGTGCGCTACTCCGAAACCGACCAGATGGGTGTAGTATATCACGGCAGTTATATACCATATTTTGAAATCGGCCGGGTGGAATGGCTTAGAAATACGGGAATTACATATAAAAGCCTCGAAGCAGACGGAATCGGCCTGCCCATCGCATCATTAAAACTCGACTATAAGAAGCCGGCAAAATACGACGATCTGCTGACCATCCATACGCGGCTGAAAAGTCATTCATCTGTTAAGATTGAATTCGATTGCGAGATCCGAAATGAGGCAAATGAATTGTTAACAACTGCGTGGTTCCTTTTGGTCTTCATTGACATCAAATCAGGAAAGCCGATACTGCCACCAGAAAATGTCAGGGAAATTCTCAAACTGATGGAGATTTAGATTTTTTCGATCTTTACTTCGTGCAACGGCTCAAAGGCTTCTGCAAAATTTTTGCTTTGTGATTTGCGCACGGCAATCACGAGAATGCTTTTCGCCTCGTTGTCAAGGCTGACCACTTCTGCTTTTTTTTCGCGAACGATCCGCATGACGCGCGACATGTCTTTGTACTCGAATGTGATCTTAAACCCTGCCATAATATGCTTTTCGATGACGGCAGCCTGCGTCAGGGCCATTTGAGCGGCGGTCTTGTAGGCCGACATCAGTCCGCCCACGCCGAGTTTGACACCTCCAAAAAACCTGACGATTACCACAAGGACATTTGTCAATTTGAATGATTGTATCTGTCCCAAAATTGGCATTCCGGCCGAATTGCCGGGCTCGCCGTCGTCATTGGCACGTGTATGCGGGTTTTCGGCGCCGATCTGCCACGCGTAACAAAAATGTACTGCACCGCGATGCTGTTTGCGAAGGTTTTCCAGATGGAACTTTACTTCTGATTCATCCGTGACAGGGAAAGCGTAACCAAAGAATTTACTGTTCTTCTCCTTATATAGGATTTCGGCGCTCGGATCTTCAATCGTCCTGTAAATATCGTGTTCCAAGATTAGGGATAAGTATTTTTCGGTCGAACATTTCAACGACATCTTCAATTCCGGGCTGGAGATTCCACACGTTTATTCCCAATGATGCCGCCGCGTCGGTATTATCTTTCCGGTCATCAACGAAAAGTGTGCGCTTGGGCGACAGGTCATGCTGGTTGATGATGTGTTCGAAAACCCTTGGATCCGGCTTTCGGATTCCGATTTCGTACGAGTAGTACACTTTTTCAAAGCACTTATAAAAATCGCGGGTAATCGAAAACCCTGCGGTCTGTTCAAAATGGTCGATATGGATCGAGTCGGTATTTGTCACAAGGAATAAGCGGTATCTGCCGCAGAGCATCTGGAGGAATTCAAGGCGGTGCATCGGAATTTCGCCGATGACCGAATTCCACGCGTCGCGAACCTGATCGATCGTGGCGTTTGGGATGAATTTCAAAAAACCTTCGAGGAATTGCTCTTCGGTAACCTTGCCGATCTCAAAAAGAAAATTCAGTTCCTGAAGTTCTTTATTCGGACCATGGAGCCCCAATTTTGCGAAAGCATCCAAAGCGCGATCTTTATGAAGGTCGATGAATACATCGCCAAAATCAAATAGGATTGTATTGATCATCGCCTTTTCAATATTAATAATTGGTCGTCAAGAATATTTTGCTTTTGATAAATTTCCGCTTCGATTTTTGGCGCTTTCGTTCCACTTCCAAATTCCCCAGCGCCCTTAAATATGCGGGCTTCATCCCATATTTCCGCATCAATGAAATACTGCAGCGTTTTACTGCCGCCTTCAATGATCACCGATTGTATCCCGCGGTGATACAGTTCATTTATTATTTCGGGGATAAAATCAGCTTTGACTTTCACCATTTCCGTTTCGCCGGGATAATGGGCATCGGCTGCGGTAAATATAATCGTCTTTGCTTGATTATCAAATATATGTGAATCTTTCGAAAGTATGCCATTTTTGTCGATCGCAACCCTGACGGGATTCCGGCCACTCCAAAGCCTTGCGGTCAGGAATGGATTGTCGTCGAGAACTGTTTTGGTGCCCACGAGTATCGCCTGTTCTTCGGTCCGCCATTTATGGACCAATTGGCGTGAATATTTATTGGTTACCCAAACCGGAGAAGCTATATCGCGGCAGTCGGGTGCGATGTATCCATCCATGGTTTCGGCCCATTTCAATATGATGTATGGACGGTTTAATTTGTGGAATGTAAAGAATCGTTTATTGAGTTCATGACATTCTTCCGTCAAAACATCTTCGATGACTTCGACACCATTCGCGCGAAGTTTTTCGATTCCTTTTCCGGCCACGACCGAATGTGGATCGCGTGTGCCAATGACGACCTTTGGAATTTGTTGGGCGATGATCATATCCGCACACGGAGGCGTCTTTCCGAAATGACTGCAAGGTTCCAGATTGACATACAATGTAGAATGCTGCAATTGTGACTTTTCTGCAACAGAATTAACAGCTTCAACTTCTGCATGGCTGCTTCCCGCTTTTCGATGCCAGCCTTCGCCGATTATCTTATCTTTGTATACGATTACGCTGCCGACAAGCGGATTCGGATAGGTTGTCCCGAGTCCGTTTGCAGCAAGCTGAATGCAACGTCGCATGAAGTGTTCGTGGTTCACATGGCAAAATTAGGATTTATGGATTAAGATTATTGATTTAAGATTGTCGAAAGTCTGGCCTGAACCGCAGAATAATGAATATAGAATAATGAACGTCGAAATATCACCGGAACATCACTAATAAAATGCGCACTATCACCATAAGGGAAATACATCAGGAAGACGATCATGAGATCGCAAAGGTGATCCGCGAGGTTTTGATCGAGCACAATGTTCCAAGAACCGGAACTGCATTTGCCGATCCCGAACTCGACCACATGTTCGAAGCGTACAATCGGCCGGGAGCCGCGTATTTTGTTGTGGAGCTTGACGGGAAGATCGTCGGCGGCGCGGGAATCGCACCTCTGGCAAACCAAACTGAAAATATTTGTGAACTCCAGAAAATGTATTTCCTGCCAGAAGTGCGCGGCATGGGAATCGGTGCAATGATGATGGAACGATGCCTTGTCGAAGCCACAGAGCTTGGCTATGACCAATGTTATCTTGAAACGATGAGTTATATGGAACCTGCGCAACGACTCTACAAGCGGTCGGGTTTCCGGTATATTGATGCGCCCATGGGCAATACCGGACATCACGCATGCCCGGTCTGGATGATCCGCGATCTTAAATCATGAAAGCAACGGATTTCCGGAAATTTTTCACCGAAGAACTGACACCGATCTATGGCAAGGATGAAACGGAAAGTCTTTTTAACCTTGCCAGCGAAGGGATATTAAATCTGCGGCGAATAGATTTCGCCATTGATCCAACGATTGAATTGTCCGCTGAACAGTTTTCGTCAATGCAAACCGTCCTGGAGAAGCTAAGGCGGGAAATACCGATTCAATATATATTAGGTAATGCGCATTTCTTTGGACTTATATTCAATGTTACGCCCGATGTTTTGATCCCGCGCCAGGAAACCGAGGAACTGGTAAAATGGATCATCGACGACTGCCTTTCCAAAAAACATGAATTGAAAATTCTCGACATCGGAACCGGCAGCGGATGCATTGCCGTTTCACTGGCAAAAAATATGAATTCTGATGTCAGCGCAATTGATGTTTCTTCGGCCGCACTGAATATCGCAAGAACTAACGCTGCAAACAACAATGTTAGTATTGCCTTTTCTCAAATAGACATTCTGGCCAATGATCCGGAGGGGAAATATGATGTCATAGTTTCAAATCCGCCGTACGTCAGGATCCTGGAAAAAGCCGAAATCAGGAAAAACGTGCTCGACAATGAACCGCATCTTGCCCTTTTTGTTGACGATAACGATCCATTGCTTTTTTATCGCCGGGTTTCGGAATTGGCCACAGAGCATTTGGCTGATGACGGAAGTTTATATTTTGAGATCAATCAATATCTGGGGAAAGAAACTGCTGAATTGCTATCTGAAAATTTTAACGATGTTGTCCTGCGACAGGATATTTATGGTAACGACCGCATGATCCGCGCGAGAAAGCCGAAGTGATCATTCGTACCGGAGCGCTTCGATTGGATCGAGCCGCGATGCTTTTACCGCCGGGTATGACCCCGAGAAGATCGCCACGAGGAATGTGACCGCAAAGGCCGAAAGTATTGCAGCCCACGGAATGACGAAGCTGAATCCCATGGCGGTCCCAATACCGAACCCGATCAGTATTCCCAGGATAATCCCGAGGATGCCGCCGAGCTGTCCGACCACCAATGTTTCGATGAAAAACTGCGTCGCGATCGTGATCCGTGTTGCACCGAGTGCTTTTCGGACGCCAATTTCCCTGGTGCGTTCGGTAACTGAAACAAGCATGATGTTCATCAGTGCGATCGAAGAACCGAAGATCGTGATGACCCCAATGATCCACGCTGAAAAGCCGAGATATTGAGTGATCGATAAAATCCGGTTGATGAGGTCGTCGCTGCGGGAAATCCCGAAATTATTGTCTTCAACAGGGTTCAGATGCCTGATTTGACGCATGGCAATCGTAGCCTGGTCGACCGCCTTGTCAAGAAGTTCTTTTTTTCCAACCATCACGCTGACAGTGTAGTTGATGTTCGGTGCGGTAAACAGCGAACGCGCAACCTGGATCGGGATCATCACGCGAAGATCCTGGCTGTTTCCGAACGTCGATCCTTTTTCCTTAAGCATTCCGATGACGCGGAATTTGGCACCGCGGACGGAGATAATCTTATCGATTGGGTTGACATCTTTCAGAAGCCCTTTGCCGAAATCGGAACCGACAATGCAGACATAAGCGTTGTTCGAAATGTCGAAATTGCTGAAATTCCTTCCCGTCGTCACTTCAAGACCAGAATTGATGACATAATTCTCGTCGACACCCAAAACCTGGATCTCGGGGTCGGTCTTTTCTGATTCGTAGCGAACTTCCGCAGATGTCGTTGCGGTAAACGACAATGAAGTCGTCGTGAACGGGAAAGCATACTTATCGGCAAATTCCTTTGCCTGTGGATAGGAAATGATCGGATTGACATCCCGGTCTTCGGCGCCTTCGAACTGCTGCGAAAAATCGTATTGCGTGATGTTGAATGTGTTTGAACCCATCGACGCAAAATCCGACGACAATTGGTTTTCAAGTGCCGATACAAGCGTAAGGATGGCAACAAGCGCTGTGATTCCAATCGCGATGATCAATACGGTCAAAGTGGTACGAAGCAATTGCGTCCGTATCGAGCCGAGGGCAATCCTGATGTTTTCGCGAAGGAGTCGGAACATGATTGGAGTTAAGAGTACGAAAGTAGGGAGAAAGCTGTAGAAGTGCAAGCTCCAAAGCTCCAAAGATCCAAAGCTCGTGAGGAGTCGCAAAGTTTCAATAGTTGCAAAGTGACAAAGTGACAAAGTTGCAAAGAGACAGAGAAACAGAGAGAGGGGTTATTAGCTTTGTCACTTGTCACTTTGGCGCTTCTCTCCTTTAATCTATCTTTGCACCAAACATCAGATTATGGCCCAGAAACCTAGCATTCCAAAAGGCACACGCGATTTTTCGCCTTTCGAGGTCGCTCGCCGAGAGTATATCATCGGGATCATAAAAGACAATTTCAAGAAGTTCGGATTTGGTCCGATCGAAACACCGTCATTCGAGAATTCCGAAACGCTGATAGGCAAATATGGCGAAGAAGGTGACCGTTTGATTTTTAAGATCCTGAATTCGGGTGATTATCTCGATAAGATTTCGAGTGAAGAATTGGCATTTGCCGATCATAAAAAGCTCACAGCAAAAATTTCGGAAAAAGCACTTCGCTACGACCTGACCGTTCCCTTTGCGCGATATGTCGTCCAGCACAGGAATGATATTGAATTCCCATTCAAAAGATACCAGATCCAGCCGGTTTGGCGCGCCGATCGTCCACAGAAAGGCCGATTCCGCGAGTTTTACCAATGCGATGCGGATGTGGTGGGGTCGAGGTCACTATGGCAGGAAGTAGAACTGGTTTCCTTGTACGATTCGGTTTTCACGCAACTCGGATTGACAGGCTGCACGATAAAGATCAACAACAGGAAGATACTTGCAGGAATTGCCGAGACGATCGGCGCATCAGACAAGCTCATTGACTTTACGGTGGCTCTGGATAAACTGGATAAAATTGGTGCTGATGCCGTAAGGACTGAATGGCAGGAAAAAGGAATTTCATTAGAAGCGGCGATAAAACTTGAACCGCTGTTCAATTTTAAAGGCTCGATCAAAGAGAAGCTGACCATGTTAAATGGATTGCTTAAAGATTCTATACTTGGCATGGAAGGGATTTCGGAGTTGAAATTCATCTGCGATAACGTCATTGCGCTTGGATTGGACTCATCAATCCTGGACATCGATGTCACGCTCGCACGAGGACTTAATTATTATACCGGAGCCATCCTCGAGGTAAGCGCTCCTGATGGAGTTTCAATGGGATCGATAGGCGGCGGCGGACGGTATGATGACCTTACCGGTATCTTTGGATTAAAAGACGTCAGCGGTGTTGGTATCTCATTTGGACTCGACCGGATCTACCTTGTCATGGAATCGCTTGGACTTTTTCCAGATACTGTTGAAACAACTTCAAAAGCATTGTTCGTCAATTTCGGTGAGAATGAATCCTTGTATGCGTTGAAGGCGATCAAAGAATTGCGCAGGAACGGCATCAGTTCCGAGCTTTATCCCGACAACGCTAAAACCGGAAAGCAGCTTCAATACGCCGAGCGGCGAAACATCCCGTTTGTCGTCATGACGGGCGATAGGGAAATGTCCGAAAACAAATACGCCATCAAGGAATTGTCGTCCGGCAGCCAGGAAACCGTTGGAATGACAACGCTGATCAGCATGCTTAAGTAATATTTTCAAACATAAACAGAGAAGGCTTCACCATTACGGTGAAGCCTTTTCTTTAAGTTCTTTTTGTGGGGCAAAAAGAGTAAATTATCTGACGACGATTTTCTTGCTGATGTCGCCTTTCGAAGTCCGGATCTTCACGATATAAGTACCGGCTGCAAGATTGTTTGCAGGGATGCGGATGTCGGTTTGGTTTTGGTTTTTGACATCCCAATTCGCGATCGACTGTCCAAGCATGTTGTAGAGAAGCACATCTTTGACGGTGATTTCCATATTATTGTTTTTGATGTTAATGATATCTTCGTTGGTTATGTATGCGATGAATGTTTCAGGCATTGCATCAGGGTTCGATACTTCGAGCTCGCCACTTGCAACGAATCTCAGCGAGAAACGATTTTCAATGATTCCGGCAGGCAGGATGATCTGCACCGGCTCGTTTGTAATTTCATGATAGATTCCTGTTACATTATCATGGATGTACGCCGTCTGCGTTTCATCAAAGTTTTCCATTCCATCGATCATAAACTTCACTTTCCCATCCTGATTGGTCTTGATCCCGATAGGGTAAATGTTCTGTTCGTTGAAATATCCGTCGCCCTGGATGTTGAGTTTGTGACTGCCAAGCATGAAGTACATGTCGTTTGGCTGTCCGTCGATATGAAGCGCATCATAACCGCGATCCAGTCCTGCCGTTGCCTTGTCGTCCATAAATCCTAAGAGGACCTGACGATGGTAATTGTTCGGCGATTCGAATCCGAGGCGGATCTTTTTATGCTCTGTCACTTCGACTGTATCCTCATTGTTGTTTAGCAATGCATCTGAAGGAAGGCTTGCAACTTCTGGTGCGCCGGCCATACGGAACATGACACTCGATTCGGCATTGTCTTCACGGATGAAGGCACGCTGCGCATTGTTAAAGGTGATCGTTCCGC
>CBDUBP010000106.1:0-8068 GCA_965365415.1 uncultured bacterium
CGGACTATTAGGGTATAAATCTAAAAATTTGACATAATTTTCGATGGCACCGTCATAATTTTGACGCGGCATGTCGATCGTCGCCAGCACGTCATAACATTGGCCATAAAATTCGCTCTTTATTTTATAGCGCTCAAGGATGCCGAGTGTCTTGCGGACATGTCTTTCGCTTTCGGCCAGTTCGTCGCGCGCCAGCAATTCCTTTGCATACATGATGTGATACCAGACATGCGCGAGCGGCCGCTGATAATGTTTTAATAGACCTGCAACTTCGGCGAGGTAACGATCAACCGAATCCTGGTTTTTTCCGTGATGCTGCCAGACTAATTCGGCGTTTATCATATACAGGTTTGTCGCGTATTTTTCGGGATCGTTCTTAAAGTATGCGCGGCTTTTGTGCAGATAGTCAACAGTGCGGTCCTTCTCATCTTCAAGACCATATCGGCCATAGTAAAGCGCTTTGTCGAGTTGGACCTTTGCGCGGGTTTCGCGCGAGTCGCCATTCTGGATCATCGAAAGCGCTTGCTTAAATAAATCCAGCGATTCCTTATTGTCGCCTTTGCGTAGTTTGACGTTTGCCCAATTAACAAGGAAGCTGTATTTCAGGACGCGATCCTCTTCCGAGCCGGTTTGTAATCTTGCATATTTGGGCCATGTTGCGGCCGCGAGCGAATCCTCTCCTTTTGTGTCGAGATGCAGATAGTTCCCGCGGATCTTATCGAACATCAATTTTCCGATCTGAAGCTGATGCTGTTCGATTTTTGGATCGAGTATTTCGATCGCGCGGGTTGCGTAGTGATCGGCGCTGTCCTGGTTATATTGCGGCATATTTAAAAACCATTGAGCGCGCTCCCTGTAGTCATCGCTAAGTTTCAATGCCTGCCGTGGCGGGATCGGTTCCTGCGAATATCCCGGGACGAATGCCGTCAAAAAGGCGTAAAATAGAAACCCTTTCATACTTTTTGGATGTGAAGCAAAAGCTGTTTCCTCATTTCAGCACTAAGCGGAATGGCCTTTTTTGATACGACCACGTGACTTGTCGCAATCTCATCGATATGCGATATGTTGACGATAAACGAACGGTGGATGCGAAGAAAATGCTGCATCGGTAATTTCTCATCAATATCCTTCAAAGTCATCACAAGCAGGAATTCCTTGTCTTTACAATGGACACGGCAATAGTTGCGGTCGGCTTCGATGTAAAGGATGTCCTTAATTGGAATCTTGACCATTTTTTCGTGATGCCTGACAAAAATGCTGTCACTAAGGATAAAGGCGCTTTCTTTTTCAAATGTGTTTTGCGCGGGTTTACTGTCGCGCCGTATCTGATTTATGGTCAGTTCGATGGCGCGCTGCAACTCAACTTTTTTGAATGGTTTTGAGATGAATGCGTATGGGTTGGTCGCCTTGGCGCGTTCAAAATTTGCTGCGTCCGAATTTGCCGTCAGGTAAATGATCGGAATGTGGTGATGATTGAGCATTTCGCGGGCCATATCGATCCCGTCCAATTCGCCTTTCAAATTGATATCGAGCAGGAGGATGTCGGGCTGCTGCTGCCGCAGATGGACGAGTGCTTCTTCGGCCCGTGGAATTATGCCGACGACATCGTATCCCAATCCAGTCAGCTGAAGCGACAGATTTGCGGCGATGATCATTTCATCTTCAACTATCAGTATCTTGACGGGATCCATCGGAAGCGCATTATTAATTCGAATATCTTTTTGACAATCAGCAAGTTTGACTGAACTAAGATACTAAATAGCCGGTCTAATATGATTACAGTTCAGGATCAATTGTAAACAGGCCGTACATTCGAATTATAAAGGCATGCGCACCAGTCCTGCATTGTATTTTATTGTGGATGAATAACTTTCGTGCAATTTCTTAACAGATTTTAAGATTTATCGATAAATTGCATTTGCTAAACCAATCACAATGAAAAGAATACTACTCTCGTGTATTGCAATACTGACTTTTGCAATATCATTTTCGCAAATACCGATTAATTTCCAGGTAACGCCGTATCAGGTTTGTTCAAACGACGGTATTTCCGTAATCATCCTTGAAAATAAGAATGCTGAAGTGCTGAATGGGCTTCCGGAAGTAAATTATTCGATTACTTATCATTCGTCCGAAATCGAGGCATTCGATGATGTCAATGCGCTTACGTCACCATATTTCGCGCAGGCCGGGCAAATGATTTTTATTCGTGTCGAGGAAGTTGCCAATCCTGCGAATTTCGAGATTACGGCGTTCAATGTGATCGACGACCTCAGCTCCGCATTCTTTCCTCAGGAGTTTTCTGTATGCGACAACGATTCCGACGGCACGGTCCTGATTCACCTTGATGAAATATCCGAACAAATCTGGTCGAGTGCGGGATTGTCTCCGGCAACGGTGGAAATTTCGTATTATCTGACTTTGGGGGATGCCAATTCAGGCATCAATCAGCTTGGCAGCCCTTTCTTAAATACGGAACCATTTAACCAGGTGATATACGCCAAAACCAATAGTTCCGAAACAGGCTGCACGTCAGTAAATCCGGTTTATTTGAATGTCATGTTTTGCTCCAGCTTGGTACAGCCAAATGATCTGGTGTCGTGCACGGATTCTGATACCGCATGCTTCGATTTAAGTCAGAATACTACGATTGTGTTGCAGAATGTCGTCGCAACGGAATTTGTGGTGACTTACCATCTTTCAGAAACCAATGCCCACGCAGATATTAATCCGATCACTGATACATCGTCATACTGCGTGCCTGTGACATTGCAGGGGCAGAACATTTTTATAAGAATTGAGAACATTGCATCAGGCGATTATGAGCAGTTCATGTTCCATCTTACCGGACAGCAGTATATTGCAGGGCAGATGCAGATCCAGCCTATTACGCAGTGTGATGATAACTCTGATGCCATCGTGACATTCGACCTTGTTGCCATATCAACGCTTTTTAATGTCGTCAACCCGGCGCAGTATTATGCAAATTCAAACGATGCGATCGCGCAGCAAAATGCAATTGCGACACCTGCCGCGTATTCGATCACGCCTACAAATCAGTATTCATCAATTTTTATTCGTGAGGTGGTTGCCGGTGGATGCGACATCCTATATTCATTCCAGATCATTGCCTACACGAACTGTAATGTTGCAAGCAACTGCTCTTCTGCGAATCCTCTTTGTAATGTGCTTGGCATTTCGTTCGCGAATACCACCAACATCATGGATGCGGGTCCGGGCGATTTTGCCTGTTTGGGCACTCAGCCAAATCCGACATGGTTTTATATCCCAATCAGCCAGTCAGGCCAGCTTGCATTTATGATCAGCCAGACGAGCACGTCCGGAGTGGGTATCGATGTTGACTTTATTTGCTACGGACCTTTTACGAGCCCGACTGCCGGCTGCGGTGCATTGACCGGTCAGAATGTAGTTGCCTGCAGTTATTCTGCATCTGCTGTCGAAAATTTCACGCTGAATGCGACTGCCGGAGAATTTTATGTGTTGATGGTTACCAATTTTGCAAACCAGCCCGGCGAGATTACGATTAGCCAAACCGGTGGGACAGGCGGAATAGACTGTACGGGATTACAGCTTACTGCTTTTCTTGATTCAAACGGAAACGGCCAAAAAGATGGCTCGGAACTGAATTTCCCGCTCGGCGAATTCCATTTCGAAATGAACGATGACGGCATCGTTCACAATATCCTTTCACCATTTGGGACGCATTTCATTTTTGAGAACGATCCATCAAATACATACGATGTGAGTTTCGATGTCAGCGCCGAATATGCAGCTTATTACGCTGTCAGCCCGGCATCATTCAGTAACATCAGCATCGTTCCCGGAAGTGGGGCGAATATGTACTACTTTCCCGTGACGGCCGTCGAGACGTACAATGATCTGTCGGTCTCAATTGTTCCGACAGGATCGCCTTCCCCGGGTTTCACATACTCAAATAAAGTTGTATACACGAATAACGGAAACACAGTTCAGTCCGGAACGATCACATTTACAAAAGATGCGGATATCATCGGATTGTCGGCAACGCCGTCAGTAAGTATGACACCGACCGGATTTACTTATAATTATACGGGCCTGCAGCCTTTTGAAACCCGAGAGTTCATTGTAATGATGTCAGTTCCAACAATTCCTACTGTAAACCTTGGGGATATGCTGACCAATTCGGTCCAGATCGATCCGATTGAGGGCGATCAGGTTCCTTCGAACAACATCGCTTCGGTGAGCCAGGAAATCGTAGGCTCCTTCGACCCGAATGACAAAAGTGAAGCTCATGGCAGACAAATTTTGATTACTGATTTTACATCGGATGATTATCTGTATTACACGATCAGGTTCGAAAATACCGGAACAGCATCGGCAACAAATGTACGAGTTACCGATGTGCTTGATTCAATGATCGATGCTGAATCGCTGCGAATGATCAGCGCGAGCCACGACTACTTTTTGGAACGTATAGGCAACCAGCTGACCTGGCAGTTCGATGACATCATGTTGGCGGCCGCGATGCAAAATCCGGAAGGCGCAAAAGGATATGTTCATTTTAAAGTAAAACTCAATCCGGGATTTGAAGAAGGCGATATCGTTCCGAACACTGCGGCCATCTTCTTCGATTTCAATCCGCCGATCATCACCAATACATTCAATACAGAATTTGTCGATATGTTGGGAGCAGACGAAAACCACGCTTCGGAGTTTACCGTTTATCCGAACCCGGCTTCAAATATGCTGAATGTCATAACGAATGGAGCCGACGCTATCAAAAGTATCCGGCTCATCGATATCACTGGAAAATCGATTTTGTCGCAAACTGTTTCATCATCACAAACTTCGATCGACGTATCTGACATAAGTACCGGAATGTATTTCCTGCAGGTGGAATCGACCTCAGGAAAATCCATAAGAAAGATCATCATCGAATAAAGGATACTAGTCGAAGAATAATTAAGCTCCTCTACAGGAGCTTTTTTGTATCTTCCAAAAAAATATATATGAGAAAAATTTTACTCTCAATGACGCTCTTACTGTTTGGAAGTTTATTTGCGCAGCCTTGTAGTGCACCGGGAATTTACGGCGTTGCAAACATCACGCAAACATCCGCATATCTGCAGTGGATCGCGGGAACTCCTTCTAACGAATGGCAAATCTTAGTGCTTCCCGGAACAGCAGAGCCACCAACCAATGAAAGCACCGGGTGGATCTCAACTACAGTTAACCCTTATATCGTTACCGGCCTAACGTGCAATACTCAGTATAAATTTTATGTTCGCAATGTCTGTTCCACAGGAGTACAAAGCGATTGGTCGGTGCCGGGATTCTTTACGACATGGCCTTGCGACGGACTGCTGCCGGATATAAATGTTTGCGACAACGGAACAGGAACCGTCGATGCCGAGCTGGGTGCGAACAATGGATGGATCAGTATGTTTGAGGATAATGGCGGATTGTCGTTTTCATACCATCTTTCCCAAGCCGACGCAGAATCGAATGTAAATCCGCTGCTCAATCCTTATACGGTTTCCCAGCCGACCTCGCAATTGTTTGTGCGCTCATAC
Organism: uncultured bacterium; assembly: GCA_965365415.1. GTDB lineage: Bacteria > Bacteroidota > Bacteroidia > Flavobacteriales > Flavobacteriaceae > Flavobacterium. The sequence continues at coordinate 5,574 of CBDUBP010000106.1, forward strand.
AACAGTTTTGACGATAGTTTTACCGTTTACCCATTCAATTTAAATATTGTCCAGCCGCCCGTTTTATCCGGTTTGATTCCCTACGTTATATGTTCAGATAGTGGCTTTGCGGCATTCAACCTCGACCTGGTGCGGGAAAATCTTATTGCATCTTCGGAAGGAATGGATAATACCATTATCACATTTCATGAAACGATGGAAGATGCTGAATCTGGTTTTGGCCAGGTTTTGTCGCCATATACCAATGAAGTTGCCCTGAACCAAACGCTATACATTCGGGTAGCCCAGGGTTATACGGGATGTGTCAGCGTTTCTTCAATCAATCTGGTCGTTCCTCCGTGTTCGGGTTTCGAGTTTACAGCATTTGTCGACCAAAATACGAATGGAGTCCTCGATGCCGGAGAACCGCCTTTCTCGCTGGGTAGTTTCAATTACCAAATGAATGACGGCATTGTGCATGAGGTCGCAAGTTCTGATGGAACATTCGAGATCACCGACAGCGCTTTCTCGAATTCATATGATGTTTCGTTTACAATTTCACCGGAATTTGCTTCATATTATTCTTCATCAGTAACATTCAGCGATCTTGTTCCGGACGAATCGATGGCATCGTTGGTGTTCCCGATTGTAGTTTCCGAATCCTATAAAGATGCCTCAGTTTCGATCGTATCGTTTAACCAACCTCGTCCCGGATTTACTTATACCGAATATATTGTTGTAAAGAACAACGGACCGATGGCATACAATGGCACGCTTACGTTTAATAATTTCACTCTGGAAATCGTTGCTACGACTCCGGGCGTTACCGATATCCCGGGCGGATTCACATTAAATATAGCAGACCTTCCACCTTTTGCGACGATGCATATCGCGGTCGAAATGCAGGTGCCGGTAATTCCGATCGTGATGCTTGGCGACCAATTGGTGAGTACGGCTTCAATTTCTGCAGAAGCGGGAGATATCGATCCTGAAAATAACAACGCGTCGAATGCTTCAATAATTGTCGGTTCGTACGACCCGAACGATAAGATGGAAGCACATGGCGGACAGATACTGATCGATAATTTTACCTCCGATGACTATCTTTATTATACCATCAGGTTTGAGAATACTGGAACGGCCGCCGCACTGAATGTGCGGATCACGGACGAACTTGATTCAATGATCGATGCCCAATCGGTTCGCATGATCGACGCAAGCCATGATTATTTCTTTGAGCGCATCGGAAACCAGCTTGTGTGGAATTTTAATGATATTATGCTTCCTCACTCATCGCAGGATCCGGAAGGAGCAAAGGGCTATGTTCATTTTAAAATAAAACTTAACCAGGGATTTGAAGAAGGCGACATTGTGCCGAATACTGCAGTGATCTTCTTCGATTTCAATCCGCCGATCATTACAAATACATTCAATACAGAATTTGTTAATCAGCTCGCCGTTGGCGAAAACAATACGAAAGATTTCACAATTTATCCAAACCCCGCGTCGAGTATGCTGAATGTGATCGCGAACGGAGGCAATGCGATCAAAAGTATCCGACTGATCGACATTGCCGGAAAATCGATTATGTCACAGACGGTTTCAGCATCTCAAACACTGATTGATGTTTCGTTCGTCAGAACCGGGATGTATTTCCTGCAGGTTGAGCTATCGTCCGGAATTCAGTCGGTAAGAAAAATTGTGATCGAATAATAACTAATAAATATCGATTTAATAATCAAGCTCCATTAATTGGAGCTTTTTTTGTACATTTTTGCAATAGTATAAATGAGAAAACTTCTACTCTCAAATCATCAAAATAAACGAGAAACTCCCTTAAACGGGAGTTTTTTATTAGAGTTTCTCAGCAACGGAATCGTAGGCGACACATCTAAAAAATAACAGATCGATAGTCCCAGGCCACGGCAATGAAGATCCCGAAGTATATCACACAAAGGACAAATTTCATGAATGTCGATGCGAGAAACCCAATAAATGAGCCGGTCGCCGCTTTGAAGGCGCGGTGCTTGTCGTTCGAGTTGTAGATCATCTCGCCTACGAATGCCCCGACAAACGGCCCGATGATAAATCCGAACGGAATCGGTGCGAGGAGCCCAACGATCAATCCGATGTTCGTTCCCCAGATTCCATATTTGCTTCCGCCAAATCTTTTGGTTCCGTGCGCGGGAATGACGTAGTCGAGGATTGACACGATGATGGCAACCGCGAGCGTGATCCCAAGCATCCAGTAATTCATCGGAACGGCATCGGTCAGGTATAAAAGCAGCAGTCCGATCCAGCTTATCGGCGGCCCGGGAAGGACAGGCAGAAAACTGCCGAGGATGCCGACGATCATGCAGCAGAATCCCAGAGCGAAAAGCAGAATATCCATAACCTCTTTTTTAGTACTTTTGAAAACCTAATATACGCCAATCACGGCAACCCTCTGCGAGGATGAGAAAATTATTCCCGATACTTCTCTTTTTTCCGATCCTGTTCGGTTCTTGTGATCATTT
>CBDUBP010000107.1:0-7988 GCA_965365415.1 uncultured bacterium
CCTTCCCTGCGGCAGAAAATGTCAATATTAAAGTAACGTACAATAATAATGGTGTTCCGGGTTCGCGTGCGCATCTTGATTTTATCATCTTAAAAGCCAAACGAACGCTGACAGGCATCGGCAAACAATTCCGTTTTCAATATAATCTTGGCGCGACATCAACCGGCGTCGGTGCATATCAGTTCACAAACGCATCGGGCATCAGCCAGGTTTGGGACATTACCGATATATATAATGTGACGAAGGCGGAAAATGCGGGTCAGGCTAATTTTACTTTCAACGGCCCGTTTGGCGAATTGCGCAAATACATTGCGATCGATCCGTCGGACTATTATACTCCTTTAAAGGAATCAAAATCGCGGGTAGCCAACCAGGATATAAAAGGAACCATCTTTAACGATGCGAATGGCCAGTTTGACGACATTGATTATCTGATCGTGACGCCGCAGACATTTGTGTCGAAAGCAGAAACACTTGCAAATTTCCACCGTAATTATTCAGGAATGAATGTCAAAGTCGTCGCTCTTGAAAACATCTATCAGGAATTCTCATCAGGAAAACAGGACATTGGCGCCATTCGGAACCTCGCCAAATACATTTACGAGAACGCATCATCGACGGATAACCGGATCAAATACCTGAACCTTTTCGGCGACGGATCCTTTGATTTCCTTAATCGTATTCCGAACAATACCAACATCGTTCCGACCTACGCTTCAGTCAATGGTGAATTCACCAATGAAAGTTCATTTGCCTCCGACGACTTTTTTGGCATGATGGATCCGAGCGAAGGATTGCTTGATGCATACACTGAATCAGGACAGGGTCCGATCCATAATTTTGGCGGTGTCGATATCGCCATTGGCCGAATGCTGATCGATAATGCGACACAGGCCGACGATATGGTCATGAAGGTCATCGACTACCACGATCTCAAATCATACGGAAGTTGGCGCAACAATATAGTGATGATTTCAGACGATGCCGATAAAGGCGCCGATGCAAGCCTTCAAACAAACCAGAATTCGCTTGCCGACCAGATCCACGCGGAAAATCCATTCTTTAACATGCGTAAGATTTTTCTCGATTCGTACGAACAGGAAACATCTGCAGGTGGAAACAGGTATCCGAAAGCACGTCAGGATATTTTTAATGCATTTGAAAAAGGTGCATTGGTATTCAATTACCTCGGTCACGGCGGTGAAGACGGTCTCGCGCACGAACGGATCTGGGAAAAGATCGACGGGCAAAATCTTCAGAACAGATATAAATATCCTTTATTTATAACGATTACGTGTGAATTTTCGCGCTTCGACAACCCATTCCGGCCGACTGCGGGAGAATATACCTATTGGAATCCGCGTGGCGGTGCGATATCGATGATCACGACGATCAGGTCGATCTCTCAAATCGCAGGCGAATTCTTTAACGACAGGCTTTCCGAATATTTGTTTTCTTACGGACAAGGTGAAGGACTTGATACAACTATCGCAGATGCACTTCGGCTTGCAAAGAACAGCAGCCCAAGCCGCGCGAGCAATATCATCTTCTACTTAGGCGATCCCGCGATGAAGCTTGCAATCCCAAAACCGCAGATCCGCCTGACTAAAGTCAATGGCCAGCCCATTACAGGCCCGATCGACGATTTCGAGTCATTGGATCATGTGACCCTTACGGGCGAAGTTACCGATGAAAACAATCAGATCCTTATCAATTACACGGGCGAACTTGCGGTAAACATCTTTGATAAAACCATTACGCTGACCGTTTTGAACAACGACGGATTCAGCACCAATATGTCATATAACGTTCTTGGCGAAACGATCTTCCGCGGAAATGCGTCGATCGCGAATGGTCAATTCGAATTTAGTTTCGTCGTGCCGCGCGACATCAGAATCCCCGTTGGAAATGGGAGGATCAGTTTCTACTCAAAACGCAACCAGATCTTGCTCGATAAGACAGGATATAATACTGATATTAAGATCGGTGGCATCAATGAAAATGCGGTAGAAGACAATATCGGCCCGACTGTCAAGTTATACATGAACGATCAGACGTTCATATCAGGCGGAATTACGAATGAGAATCCGATCTTCCTCGCCTATCTGGAAGATGAGCATGGAATCAACACAGCAAGTGGAATCGGGCATGACATCGTTGCGATTTTGGATGGCAATGAAAGCAATCCATATATTTTGAATGATTATTATGAAACCGAACTCGACGATTACACAAAAGGGAAACTGAGATTTCCATTCAGGAATCTTGAAAAAGGGTTGCATACGATTACGTTCAAGGCCTGGGATGTTTACAATAACCCGATTACCGCCGAGATTCAGTTTGTTGTTGTCGGCGACGAATCGATCACACTGACCAACGTGCTCAATTATCCCAACCCGTTTGTAAACTACACGCAGTTCTGGTTTACGCACAACCGCCCGTTCGAGCCATTGGAAGTTCAGGTACAGGTAATTACGGTTACGGGAAAAGTAGTTTGGACGAGGAATCAGATCGTCATGACCGAAGGATTTTTATCGCGCGAGATCACTTGGGACGGCAAGGACGACTTCGGTGACAGGATCGGAAAAGGTGTCTACATATACAAGCTGACAGTGCGTTCGACGGTCTCCAATTCCCAATCTGAAAAGTACGAGAAACTTGTAATACTTTAATTAAATACTATATTTGTTGAATCATTTGCTTAAAAATTCATGAAAAAGATCTCGATAATTTTTATCTGCCTAACGTTCTTTCAATTTGCAAAAGCCCAAGACAGAGTCATCACCACCGGAGTACCATTTTTGCTGGTCGCGGCCGATGCACGTTCAGCCGGTATGGCAGATCAGGGCGTTGCGACATCACCTGATGCTTACTCCCAGCAATACAACCCTGCGAAGTATGCTTTTTCACTTGAAAAACAAGGCGTTTCCGTCAGTTATACGCCATATCTGACAGACCTTGTAAATGACATTTCATTAGGACAGGTGACTTATTTCAACAGAATTAACGAAAGGAGCGCCTTTGCGGGAAGCTTGCGTTATTTTGGACTTGGTGAGATTGAGCTTCGCCAGAACTTCGACGACCCGCCAAATATCGTTAAGCCAAACGAACTGGCGATCGACGGATCGTATTCCCTCCATCTTAGCGACGTTTTCTCGATGGCTGTTGCCGGTCGATATATTCGATCAAACCTGCGAATTCCCGATGCGTCCGGCGATGCAAAACCAGCGAGCTCGTTTGCTGTCGACGTTGCCGGTTATTATCAATCCGAAGAAGTGGCTTACAGCGATTTCAACGGAAGATGGCGTGCGGGATTCAACTTCCAGAACATGGGCCCGAAAATCAAGTACGATCAAGCTGAAGGCGACGATAATGCGAACTTTCTTCCGGCGAACCTTCGCCTTGGCGGTGGATTCGATTTTATCTTTGACGAATACAACAAAGTTGCCGTCAACCTCGAGGTCACTAAATTATTGGTTCCGACGCCGCAGGATCCGGATTTGGATGGCGACGGCGAGATCACTGATGAGGAACGAATTGAAAACAACGAAGACTACAGGAACATTCCATGGGTTTCCGGGATTTTCCAGTCATTCGGCGATGCGCCAGACGGATTCAGTGAAGAATTGAAAGAGTTCACTTATTCAGCAGGAGCCGAATATCTGTATCAGGATTCATTTGCGTTCCGACTCGGATATTTCAACGAAAGCGAAGAAAAAGGTGCACGGAAATTCTTTTCGCTTGGAGCGGGATTCAAATATAATGTCGTCAAAATCGACGTTTCGTATTTGTTCTCCGCATCAAAGGTGAAAAACCCGCTGGAAAACACATTGCGTTTCTCGCTGACATTCAACTTCGGCGAAAATTACGAACAATATTAATCAGTGATATTAAAAAATTAAGAATCCAAATTTCAAATGAAGTTTGGATTTTTTTTCCGATATAACCGAGCCTATGAAAGACATTACCATCAACACTTCAATAACCGTCTTTGATCATATTGGCGAACTTCCGACGGATGTTCAAGAACTGATGGATCAAGCCGTCGAAATCAGGAAACGTGCATACGCACCTTACTCAAAATTTCGTGTTGGCGCGGCGATCATGCTGGATATTGGAGAGATTGTAGTCGGATCGAATCAGGAAAATGCTGCTTTTCCCTCAGGGTTGTGTGCCGAACGTGTCGCGATATTTCAAGCGGGTGCCGTCTACCCTGACGCGAAGATCATCAGGATCGCAATTTCCGCAGCTTCCGACACTAGCGAAACCAATGCGCCGATTCCACCCTGTGGCGCATGCAGACAATCGATTGCGGAGTACGAATTCAGGCAGGATCAGCCGATTGAAATCTATTTTATGGGCAAGACCGGCGCAATTTACAAAAGCGCGTCATTGCGCAACCTGCTTCCGGTTTCATTCGACAAAAACTTCCTCTAAAAAGCGGTTATTATTTTACTTCTAAAGGGTAATGTCTTATTTTTGCTTTTCGCAAATGAGGCACTTCGCCGTTAAGTCACGCATACATGAAAGAAATCACCAAGGACGTTTATCTCAAATGGTACGAAGACATGCTCTTCTGGAGAAAATTTGAAGATAAACTCGCAGCTCTTTATATCCAACAGAAAGTACGGGGCTTTCTCCATCTCTATAACGGACAGGAGGCGGTTCTGGCCGGCGCACTGCACGTGATGGACCTGAAGAAAGACAAAATGATCACCGCATATCGGAATCACGTCCAGCCGATCGGCATGGGCGTCGATCCTAAAAAAGTCATGGCGGAATTGCTTGGTAAAGTCACCGGAACCTCAATGGGTATGGGCGGCTCGATGCACATTTTCAGCAAAGAGCACGGATTTTACGGCGGTCACGGAATCGTTGGAGCTCAGATTCCTGTTGGAGCGGGAATCGCATTCGCCGATAAATATTTTGGACGTGACGGTGTTACGCTGACTTATTTTGGTGATGGTGCTGCAAGGCAAGGTTCACTTCATGAAGCTTTCAACATGGCCATGCTGTGGAAACTTCCTGTAGTATTTATTGTTGAAAATAACGGATATGCGATGGGAACGTCTGTTGAAAGGACAGCAAACCATAGCGATATCTGGAAACTTGGCCTGGGTTACGAAATGCCATGTGGCCCCGTTGACGGCATGAACCCTGTAAAAGTTGCCGAAGCGATGGATGAAGCAATGGATCGCGCTCGACGTGGCGACGGACCGACATTCCTCGAAATGAAAACGTATCGCTATCGCGGGCATTCAATGTCGGACGCACAGCTTTACCGTACAAAAGAAGAAGTAGAAGAATATAAAAAGATCGACCCGATTACTCAGGTTCTCGATATCATCAAAGAAAATAAATATGCATCGGAAGATGAGATCAATACGATCGATGAACGCGTAAAAGATCTTGTCGAACAATGTGCACAATTTGCTGAAGAGTCGCCGTTTCCGGAAAAACAGCAGCTTTATGATGTTGTTTACGAACAGGAAAATTATCCATTCATCCCTCATAAACTTTAATCATGGCAACACGAGTTACTATGCCGCGCCTCAGCGATACCATGACCGAGGGCACCGTCGCCAAATGGCTTAAGAAAATTGGCGACCAGGTTAATGAAGGTGATATCCTTGCCGAAATCGAAACAGACAAGGCGACGATGGAATTCGAATCGTTCAATTCCGGGACATTGCTACACATCGGAATCGACGAAGGCCAGTCGGCATCGGTTGATTCTCTATTAGCCATCATTGGAGAAAAAGGCGAAGACATTTCGGGACTTTTAAATGATGGCGCGAACAACGCCGAAAAAAATAAAGATAAAGCAGAATCCGACGACTCCAAAGCTGAAGGCGAAGCGGTCAGTAAAACTGAGAAGGAGGAAACGGCAAAATCCGGAGAGGAAATCAAAGAACCTGCAAAAGAAGGAGCAAATAAAACAACTGCCGGAGAACTTCCGAAAGGAGTGACCGTGGTTACGATGCCGCGACTCAGTGATACGATGACTGAGGGAACAGTGGCGAAGTGGCTGAAGAAAGTCGGTGATAAAGTCAGCGAAGGCGACATCCTGGCCGAAATCGAAACCGATAAAGCGACGATGGAATTTGAATCGTTCAATTCAGGCACCTTGCTCCACATTGGGATTGAGGAAGGACAATCAGCTCCGATCGACAGCGTTCTGGCCATCATCGGTCCTGAAGGCACCGACATTACCGGAGTCACAGAAAATTACACTAAAGGCTCCGCACCTGATACCAAAAAATCTGAAAAGGCAACGGAGCAGGATGAAAAGCCATCCGAAGACCGTGAAGTTCAAACCGCCGATGGCAAACGCATTTTTATCTCTCCGTTGGCACGAAAAATTGCAGAAGAGAAAGGAATTGATATCAATAATGTAAAAGGTTCGGGTGAGAATGGACGTATCGTGAAATCCGATATCGAGAATTACACACCGGAAAAAGCACAAACTGTTCCACAGACAAGGACGGAAGAGGCCACTAAAAAGCAGCCTGAGGTCATGCCATTTGTTCCGGCAGGCGAAAAATATACTGAAGAGATCAGCAATTCCCAGATGCGAAAAACCATCGCGAAGCGGCTGTCTGAATCAAAATTCACCGCTCCGCATTATTATCTTACGATCGAAGTTGCCATGGATAACGCGATTGCGTCGCGGGAAACGATCAACAGCATGCCTGAAACCAGGGTGTCGTTTAACGACATGGTGATCAAGGCCTGCGCGATGGCGTTGGTGAAACATCCAAAAGTAAATTCGCAGTGGAAAGACGATGCCACATTGATCCATCATCACATAAATATTGGTGTCGCCGTTGCTGTTGAGGACGGACTTGTCGTACCGGTGCTGAATTTCGCCAATCAGATGACGCTGACACAAATTGGCGGGAACGTTAAAGATCTGGCGGGACGAGCGAAGAATAAGAAGCTGCAGCCCGCAGAAATGGACGGAAGCACATTTACCGTGTCGAATCTAGGGATGTTTGGCATTTCCGAATTCACATCGATTATCAACCAGCCGAATTCTGCGATCTTGTCGGTTGGAGCTATTGAGGAAAAACCGGTGGTCCGAAACGGACAGATCGTCGTCGGAAACACTATGAAAGTAACGCTGGCATGCGATCATCGAACGGTCGATGGTGCAACCGGCGCACAATTCCTGCAGACGTTGCGGGCGTATCTGGAGAATCCGGTTACGATGTTAGCATAAAATATGAATCCCGCCTTTTGAGCGGGATTTTTATTTGGGCGTGTCCGCGCCTTTATATGTAATCTGTGTTTGTAATTGCGTGTGGCGCGGCCGGGCCATTCGCTGCAATCTTTCGCAAGCTCAAGGATTTCCGCTGCTGTCCCTCACGCGTATATCATCATGATTCTGCGTCAGGAGTAACAGCTTTCTTGGTAACTACAGGAAAAGGGTTTTCCAAAATGGTTGATTTTTTCGGCTGGCATTTTAGAGGTGTCGACACTTTAATTTTTTTCGCCTTCACTTTCACGACAGGTTTCGGGGTGTCATTTGAACTGAAAAACTGTGTTGTTTCAGTGAGGATCTTTTCGGAAAGACTGTACCAGAACGGCCCGGGAATGTTCTTTCCATAACCTGCTGCGGAGAATGTCACTACGAGGAAAAGCGTCAACGTTTTCATATCGAAAGAATTTTATTCTTCCAAATGTAAAAAATCCATTGAAATTCACCAAATTAAGTTATTAAGTTATCGTTTTGGGAGAGAATTTGCAAAGTTGTCAAGTATCACTTTACTGTGTACACAAGACAAAGATTTATTATTCAACATTCCTTATTCAACATTCATTATTCAAAATTCATTATTCAACATTCATTTCACCGCGGCTTTGGCGCTCCTCTAAACTGCAAGCATGATTAAAAACAAAAAGCCCTTACTTCCGCGAAGGCTTTTTAAAGACCCGAGGGCGCAGCCCGAACTGAGCGAAGCTAAGGCGGCGACCCGAGGCCAAAG
>CBDUBP010000108.1:0-7977 GCA_965365415.1 uncultured bacterium
GCGTGAGGGATGGAAGCAAGCTACCGCGTAGCGCGGACAGCCCGACCTGAGCCTGCTCGAAATTTGAAGAAAGAGTAAACACCTTAAGCGAAGGGCACGCCCAAAATAAAATCACTTACAGATGCTTCCGGACTTTTCGTGGCAATACGCGCAAACTGTGCGCATCACGCATTCCGAATGTTTTGGGTCTGTTGGACGGCAGATCTCACGACCCAGATAAGACATCGCCATTCCGGCTTCTGTCCACATTTTTTTTGGCAGCGCGTCCATCAATTCCTTTTCGATCTTTTCAGGAGTTTTCGATCTTGCAATGCCAAGCCTCGGCGCAACACGAACCACATGCAGGTCGCACATCACGCCTTCCGTCTGTACACCGGCCTCGCGCATGATGACATTGGCGGATTTGCGGCCAATTCCCTTTAAACTTACAAGGCCATCCATCGTCATCGGAATGTTTTTGTCGTGGCCAACTTCCGAAGCAATATCCTGCAGCCAGGCAATCTTTTTCCGATGCCCGCGAACTTTCTGCACGAAAGGCAAAATTTCGTCGAAATTGGCTTTCGACAGCGACGTCATATCAGGAAATCTTTCGAACAGCGCAGCGGCAAGCCGGTTGATATTAGCGTCTGAATCCTGCGCCGAAAGAACAACCATCACCAGCAATTGATAGATACTTTTGTACTCGAGAGGATGCTTCCGATCCTGATATTTTTTGATCAGCGGTTTAAACGCCTTCGTCCAGTCGACCTGCTTTTCCTCCATTTTATTCGTGGATTTTCACCCATTCGACCGATTCGTCGGGCTTTAGTTTGATGACCATCGTCCTCGTATGCAGCGTTACGAATTCAAGCCGTTTTCGGGATATCGTATAAAAAAGATGATTGTTATCGATCCTGTCAGGTTCGCCCAGCATCGCAATGATTCCGGGTTTCCTTAATTTTTTCAGTGTGTCGCTTTTGATGAGGCCTTTATACATGTCCTCGCGAAATTCATAGTCCATGTTGACTTTCCGCTGCCATTTCGCACTGTCAAACGCTTCCGAATTGGTATTTGCCGATTTGTGAGGCACTGCAGCCGCTTCTTCGGTTTTTTTACAGGCGAAAACGATGATTGTCATTAATATCAATACAAGTCCGCGAACCATTGCATTCAGGGTTTAAAATCGACAGATAACGAATTGACGCAGTATCGCTGACCGGATTCGGTCGGGCCGTCGTCGAACACATGACCGAGATGGCTGCCGCATTTGGCGCATAAAATTTCTGTTCGCATCATACCGTGCGACATATCCTTCACATATTCGACTTTGCCGGGAAGGGATTCGTCGAATGACGGCCATCCACAACTGCTTTTAAATTTGTGATTGCTCTCAAACAAGGGCTCGCCGCACGCACCGCAGCAATACGTACCTTCTTCAAAAAACAGATTGTATTTTCCTGAATGTGGAAATTCGGTTCCTTTTTGGCGAAGGATCCTATATTTTTCAGGCCCGAGTTCCTTTTGCCATTCGGCCTCTGATTTTTCAATTGCGTATTTCATGACGAAGAATTAAAGCAGAAAAGTTACAAATTATTTGGCCGACGGAATGAATTTTACTGAAACCGAGTTCGTACAATACCTGTCGCCCGTTGTTTCATTCGGCCCATCATCAAAGACATGCCCGAGATGCCCGCCGCATTTTGCACAAGTCACTTCCGTGCGCCGCATTCCATACGATATGTCGTCATGATAATCGACACTTCCTTTGATCGCCTTATCAAAAGACGGCCATCCGCAATCGGACCTAAACTTTGAATCCGACTCGAACAGCTTATTGCCACATGCCGCGCAGACGTAGATTCCTTTCTCAAAATGCTCGTTGTACTCGCCCGAAAATGGCGCTTCGGTACCTTTTTCGCGCAGAATATGGTATTGCACAGCCGAAAGTTCGTTCTTCCATTCAGCATCCGATTTGGCAATTTTTACCGACCCTGCGGGCGCAGTGCTTTTTGTGGTTTGACCATTACAGCCCAGAAATACCGACACGGCTATCATCAACATTATCTTTTTCATAATTAGCTTTTTAAAAATTTGACCGACTTTTCAATCACATCATGATTTCCAAGGATTTTGCGGTGGCCAAGACCTTTCGTGATCAAAAGTTCTCCATTCTTAAGGTTATCATGAATGTGATACGCGCAGCGAACTGATACTTCTGCGTCATTTTCGTCGTGCACGATCAAAACAGGTATCGTGATTTCCTGTGCCGCCAAATACGACGAATAACTGTCCATCGACTGATGAGACCTCCTTTCGAAAATCTTCCGCATCAGTAAACCTGTAGATCTTTTCAGCTTTAATGCATCTGTAAATTCGTTAATGATGTCCTGAATGACATCGCCGCTGCCGATCGATACAAGCTTTTTGATCTTTAAACCGCGTTTGACTGAGTTTAGGAGCGACATCCCGCCGAGCGAATGGCCAACGGCCACATCAAACGGTCCTATTTCTTTTTCAAGCTGCATGATCGTTGCGATGAACTGCGGCATTATAGTCGTCTTGCCCGATGATTTGCCATGTGCCGGCGCGTCAAATCCGATCACTTCATAATTTTCCTTTTCAAGTGCTTCGGCAAATCTCACCAATTGTGTTCCGCGGCCCGACCATCCGTGTACGAGCAAAACCTTTTTGTCGCCTTTCCCGTATCTGTACACAACAACCTCGCGGCCAATTTCATGAATTCTGATACGCGTTTGTGCGCATTTTTGGTCTAATTCCAGTTCGCGTTTCGGAATTCCGTGTTTGACAGGCGTAATAAACAACTTTGCCGCAAATTTTGCCGCAAGCATGGGCGATAGGGATTCAAGGACTTTCGCGGTAAGGAGAACTGATCTTGGAACTTGTGCGGATTGCCGGTTTTTCTTTGGCACTTTTCAGAATTTGTGGCAAGTTATCATTTAATCTATTTTCAATAAATCCTGATGTCTTAAATAATCCATAAATTGCTGCGTGCTAATGTTTCAACCTTCTATGCAAATGAGAAAAGAATCAGACCGGATATAAGATGATTTCATTCATTTCATTCTCATAACACTTAACGCATGCCGACAGAAATCCGCACAAAGAGGCACACGCCTTTAAAGAAGGTTCTCGGAATCGCTTTTGGGCTCGCGATCGTCATTGGCAGCACGATCGGTGTCGGAATATTAAGGACGCCGGGAACAATCGCGGGCCTCATTCCAAATGCGACGGTTATACTTGCTTGTTGGATTGCCATTGCATTGTATATCATGCTGTCGGCCAGCGCATATGCCGAGCTTACCACCATGTTTCCAAAAGCGGGCGGCGCTTATAATTATATTAAGGAAGCGTTCGGGAATTACGCGGGATTTGTGACTGGCTGGTTCGATTTTCTGTGTAACGCGATCGCTCCGGCTTACTTCTGTATAGTTTTGAGTGAATATCTGATTCTGATCTTCCCGCAGTATTCGGGATATGAAAAAATCATTGCCGCGGCAGCCCTCACAATTTTCGCAATCCTCAATTTCCCGGGTGTCCGAAGCGGGAGCTTTTTCCAGAAAGTTACCAGTGCCGTCAAGGTCCTGCTGTTCGCGATCCTGATCGTTGGCTGTTTCTTGCATGAACCGCAAAATGCTGTTTCGGTGCCTGTTGAACTTGTCGGAGGAACGATGTTAATTGCACTGTTCCAGTCTTTGCAGTTTATCATGGGAACTTACGATGGCTGGATGTCGGTGTCGTTTTTTGCAGAGGAAGATTCGAATCCCGAGAAAAATGTTCCGCGTTCATACCTCTATGGCGCCGCAACGATCGGATTGCTTTATGTGCTGATCAATGCCGCAATTCTTTACGTCCTGCCTATTGAAGAAATCTCAAATTCCTCATTGGCAGCTTCGAAGGCGGCTTCGGTCGCATTTGGCAATCTGGGTGCAATACTGATGACAGCGGTAGCGATATTTTCACTGACCAGCATTTTGAATGCCTATATGATGATTCCATCGCGGATTCTCTTTGGCCTCAGCCGTGATGGTTTCTTTCCGAAGTTTGCTATGAAAGTAAATAGAGGCGGAACCCCATATTATTCGTTGATGCTCTGCTATTTCTTTGCACTGCTGTTGATCTTGTGGAGCTCGTTCGAAACATTGTTCGCGCTTGCGACCTTTATGATGACTATCGTAACAGGATTCGCATTCGCTTCATTGGTAAAACTCAGGAAATCCGCACCGGATATGCCGAGGCCTTATCGCGCGTGGGGATATCCGTACACAACCTGGCTCGCGATACTTGTGACCACGGCCCTTTTCATAGGATTTGCTTTTAGTGACCGTTTTAATTTTGTGATCATCATTGGAATTACCATACTGACATATTTCTGCTATCGACTGTTTATCAGACGTCGATCTTAATGTCCTCCATTTCGCCGGCGTGCTAAAATATTCCTAATTGTTCACTACAGGTTGATTATGTGAATCCTGCGGTTGTAACTTTATGACAGTAACCAAAAAAATGCTGTTATGGAGAAGAAATTCGAACAAGGAGACGACATGCATTCGATTCCGATGACATCGGTTTCAAGTGGTAAAGAGCGTGAAGTCGCCGAAGATGTATGTTATTATACAGACCAGATCGTCAACCTCGTGTTTGTCGGCAAACCCGGTTCGCGGCAATGGTTCCTGATCGACGCCGGAATGCCAAACTCGGCACATGACATTAAAAAGATCGCCGATAAGAGATTCGGAGAAAATGTCAAACCTTCCGCCATTTTCCTGACACACGGACATTTTGATCATGTCGGCAGCCTTGTCGACTTGATGGAACTCTGGCCCGATGTTACAGTTTATGCGCATCAGATGGAGTTTCCGTATCTGAGCGGACAAAAGGATTATCCGGATCCCGACATCACTGTAGAAGGCGGAATGCTCGCTAAAATATCAATGATCTACCCGCATAAAGCCATCAATGTATCGCCCGTTCTCCGGCATCTTTCATCGGATGGATTCATTCCGGGGCATTCTGAATGGCGCTGGATCCATACGCCGGGGCATTCACCCGGTCATGTTTCATTTTTTCGGGAGCGTGACGGACTGCTGATCGCCGGGGATGCCTTTGTGACAGTCCGCCAGGATTCGTTCTATAAAGTGCTGATTCAGAAGAAAGAAGTCCACGGCCCGCCGCGATACCTGACAACCGATTGGAAAGCGGCCAAAGATTCGGTGATCGCATTGACGCGGTTAAATCCAAAGATCGCGGTAACCGGACACGGTACGCATATGGAAGGTGAGGAATTGTCGGACGGGCTGCGCCGATTATGTGATAAATTCGAGGAACTCGCTGTTCCTGATCACGGCAGGTTCGTGGATGGCGACAAATAAATTATTCCGAAAAAACTGATAATTATTGAATAATTAAAACGATTTATATAATTCGGCAGCCATCTGTTTTTGTAATTTTAATCGCAAATTTTTTATCATGATCAGAAGATATTTATTTCCTTTAGCTTTTGCGTCGCTGCTTATCGGCTACTCATGCGCGACCAATCCATTTACGGGCAAAAGCACATTGGCACTGGTTCCCGATTCGCAGATTTTGCCGTCTGCATTTCAGCAATACAGCCAGTTCCTTAGCCAGAATAAGATTGTAACCGGAACTTCCGATGCGCGCAAAGTGGAAAACGTCGGTATCAAAATCAAGAATGCGGCGGAACGCTGGCTTAGTTCACTCGGACATAAGGATTACCTCAAGGATTACCGCTGGGAATATAAACTTGTAGAAAGCAAAGAAGTCAACGCATGGTGCATGCCCGGCGGAAAAATCGTTTTTTATACCGGAATCCTTCCGATCACCCAGGATGAAACAGGTATCGCTGTCGTCATGGGTCATGAAGTGGCGCACGCACTGCTCAACCACGGGCAACAGCGGATGAGTTCGGATGTACTTGCGCAACTCGGGGCCGTTGGAGTTGGTGCGGCGGTTGGTAACAAAAGCGAGCAGACCCAACAGATCGCCATGCAGGCATATGGTGTCGGAACGCAGGTTGGTGTCCTGCTTCCATTTAGCAGAAGCCACGAGAGCGAGGCCGACGACATCGGTCTGCGACTAATGGCGATTGCAGGGTACAATCCTGACGCAGCAATTCCGTTCTGGCAACGGATGGCATCAAAATCGGGGGGAGGCGGACCGCCGGAATTTTTGAGTACGCACCCATCGAGTTCGACACGAATCAATAATCTTCGAAAGTTGATTCCTGAAGCAAAAAAAGATGCCGCAAAATTCGGCGTCACATTCAAATAAAGAAGAGCCTTTCGGGGGCTCTTTTTTATGCTTTTGACAATCGCGATAAAATGGATACTTTAGTCGCAAACAAAACGAATGGCAAATCTTCCTAAGGGCAGTAAAAAATTACTCAACGCATGGGCTTTTTATGATTGGGCCAATTCCGTGTACAGCCTTGTCATCACCTCGGCGATCTTTCCGATATTTTACAACGCTCTGTTCAACGATCGAAGCGATCATATCGAGGTCTTTGGCATCAATTTTAAGAACTCGGCGCTGATCAGTTTCATTACCGCCGCAGCGTTTCTTGTCGTGGCCGTCATTTCGCCATTTCTTTCAGGCATTGCCGATTATATAGGAAACAAGAAAAGTTTCCTCAAGTTCTTTTGTTATCTCGGCGCCGCTTCGTGCATCGGACTTTACTTCTTTTCACTCGACAACATTTATGTTGGCTTGCTTTGTTATTTTTTCGGGCTGATCGGATTTTGGGCAAGTCTTGTTTTTTACAATTCCTTTTTGCCTGATATCGCTTTTCCCGAACAGCAGGACCGTGTCAGCGCAAGAGGGTATTCGTTTGGCTATATTGGCAGTGTCTTACTGCTTGTCGTCAATCTGGCGATGGTCATGAAGCCTGATGTCTTCGGAATTACAGGCACGCCAGGTGAGGCGGCGATGAAAGCGATGCGCTATTCATTTGTGATGGTCGGTCTCTGGTGGATCATTTTCAGTCAATACACGTATTATCACCTTCCGAAAGGAAATGGAAACAGCGGCAAACTCAAACGCGACGTTGTTTTCAACGGGTTTCGCGAACTGAAAAAAGTTTGGCGAATGCTGGCCGACAATCTGATCCTTAAAAGGTATCTCAGCGGTTTCTTCGTTTACAGTATGGCCGTCCAAACGGTAATGCTTGTTGCGACTTACTTTGGCGCGCAGGAAATCAATTGGCGGACTCCTGAAGAAAGCACAACAGGTTTGATCATCTGCATATTATTGATCCAGCTGGTTGCTGTAGCCGGCGCGATCTTAACGTCGCGGGCATCGGGTAAATTCGGCAATATTCCTGTATTGATTGCGATCAATTGCTTCTGGATGATCTTATGCATCGCCGCATTCTTTATCACCGAACCGACCGAATTTTATGTGATGGCGGCATTGGTCGGACTGGTCATGGGCGGCATACAATCGCTGTCGCGGTCGACTTATTCAAAATTGCTTCCCGAAACACAGGATACCGCCTCTTTCTTCAGTTTTTATGACGTTGCTGAAAAGATCGGCATCGTCATCGGAATGCTGTTGTACGGACTGATCGACCAATGGCGCGGCCCGAGATTTTCGATCGTATTCCTGGCCATTTTTTTTCTCGTTGGCATTATTTTACTGATCCGGATACCGAAAACCGCTGTAATTCAGGGCGCTAAACTTTAACTTCGCGTACTTTTAACAACCGCATTAATTTATATATATTTGACAAATTTTAACCGAATGAAGAACCTTAAATTGCTTTCTGTTTTTATCCTGATCGTCTCGGCCTTCAACTTTACATCGTGCAACGATATTGAGCCGATCGATCCGAATATCGTCATCCCGACCGATCCAGATCCCGAAAATCCCGATCCGACCGATCCGGTCCCCGGTGTTTTTAAAGTCGATTTTGACGGCGGTACTTATACAGCAACAGCAACCTTGGTTTATATCACAGGCGGT
>CBDUBP010000109.1:0-7853 GCA_965365415.1 uncultured bacterium
ATTAAAGCGGTGTTTGTCAGATCAAATTCGAATTTTGACGTCACATTGCTTTCGAAATATAATCCTCAATACCATGCAGGCGGTCCAAAAGGATTGATCGATGGAATCAACGGTTCGGAGAATTGGCGCAAAGGCGACTGGCAAGGTTACCAGAGTCAGGATTTTGAGTGCATCATCGACCTGAAGAAAAAACGATCAGTTTCAAAAGTTGCAGCGAATTTCCTGCAAGACACAAGGTCATGGATCATCTTACCGAAGAGCGTCGAATTCTATGGCTCATCAGATGGCAAGAATTTCGAGCTTGTTGGCAGTGCTGCCAATCCAATAGAGGCTGCGGATTACAACGTACAAGTCGCATCTCTTCAGAATGATTTACCGATTAAAACACGTTTTATCAAAATCATCGCGCGCAACTACGGAACACTGCCTGAATGGCATCAGGGCGCCGGCGGCGAAGCTTTCATATTTATTGATGAAATTACTATCGAATGAAAATCTCGATCATCCAAACCCACCTGATATGGGAAAATCCTGCCGCGAATCTTTCGCATCTGGACGAATTGATTAGCGCAATTGAAGAAACAGAGCTGATTGTTTTACCCGAAATGTTTTCGACCGGATTTACGATGAACCCGGCGGCGGTCGCGGAGGAAATGTCGGGATCGACTGTTATGTGGATGCAGTCGATCGCGAAGTCAAAACAATGTGCGGTTTCGGGAAGTGTTGTAATAGCTGTAGATAATCACTTCTTCAACCGATTTATCTTTGTTTTTCCCGATGGCGAAGTTGCAACGTACGACAAGCGGCATTTGTTCACTCTTGCACGTGAAGATAAGTTTTACAAAGCAGGAAAAGAGAAAATGATCATCAACTATAATGGCTGGAAGATCTGTCCGCAAATATGCTATGACCTGCGGTTTCCTGTGTTTTCGCGAAACGTGGAGGATTACGATCTTCTGATTTATGTTGCTAATTGGCCAAAGCCGCGAATTTCGGCGTGGAATGCGCTGCTTAAGGCGAGGGCAATCGAGAATATGTGTTATGTGATCGGGGTTAACCGCATCGGTGCAGACTTAAACGAGCATCGGTATCCGGGCGATTCCCAGGTTATTGACTTTATGGGAGAATACATCACAGAACCAACTGATGGACCACGAACAATTACGGTGCAACTGTCGAGACAGCCAATGATCGATGCGCGAACGAAATTTGGTTTTCTGAACGACAGGGATGGGTTTACGGTAAAGTAAAAACCTGGTCAACATCCCAATTCGCGCGGACATCCAACTGCTTTGGAAAATAGATTACCTCTTCTGCCTGGCGCTTTTCAAGAAAATTTCCCGTATCCCATTGACCGTTGCCGTTTTCGTCATAGATAACCCGAAGCGTATAAAGCAATGGATCGATCAGGTCGAAATTTATTGGTTCGGCGTCGTTTACAATTCGTGACGCCATGATTTTCCCTTTATCATCGGTCAGCTGAACGATGACGGGGAAGCGACGGACATTTTCCAGCGTCAGCCGTAAATTGCCGTAATCTGATGTGTTTTTTGTACTGAATGCAAAGCTGATGGTGTCATTGACCCGGCCGAAATAGTCTGTTACGGCGCCGGGCAACAGTGTCAGCTTGTATCGTTCGACAGGTTCGCGAGGAAAGCCGAGTTTTATCTGGAGATCATAATTGTCGATCCTGGGTTCAACGGCAATGGCGACCGAATCCTTATTGAGCAGGTGGATAAAATCTTTGTTTACCGTTGTGATTGGCACGGTCGAATTTAATGCAAGCGTATCGCGAAGGTGCAGCACGCCCGGACTGAGCAGTGAAAGTCCAAGACTGTCTTTCTTTTGATTCTTTAATTTGACCCAAAACTCCTGCGAAAGATCTTTTTTCCGCATCGTCAGAAGCAGCGAATCGGCTTTGACGGTCTTATGCCACACCTGGAGCGAATCTTTGTTTGGAATCTTTGATACGATCGATTCGACAAGTTCATTTTCGACTTTTATTTCAGATGTTGCGCTCTGCGGATTTCCCTGATAGGCAACCAGCAATTCATTACCGCCTGATTGTGTCGCCTTTACGGCTTTGAATGGAAGTTCTTCCCTGAAAAGTTCCATTTCGTACAACGTGTCGTTTGGAATCGAAACAATTTCTTTGTGGAATGCAATTTTGTCGGTCTTCGGATCAAAGCGATTGTTGGAATTGACATCTTTCACCGCCACCAGGAAATATTTTCCCGGTTTAAGATTCTCCAGTCGAAATGACTTAAGGCTGTCGAGCGTATTAGTGATATATCGCGGGTTTTGCTTGTAAACGGCAGAATCGGTCAGTGTTTCATTCGCTTCATATAACATGACTGAAACGAAAGAATCCGGGTTTTTTTCAAACGCGTCCTTAATAGTGCCGGATAAAGTCAGGGAATCAATATAAGTTCCGGTCGAAAAAATGTATTTAAACTGCGGCAGCGGATTGCTTTCGTTGTTGTCCTCGATACTTTGCCCGAAATTAAAGCTATAAGTGGTATTTGGCTGGAGCGTATCCCGAAAGCGTACGGTTATCGTCTTGCTTGCCGTATAGGGCGTAACCTCGGGAGGAGTCGACATCGGCGGTGAAACGACAAGTTGTTTGTTGACGTCCTTCAATTTGACATATTCATCAAACGTCAATTTAAACTCCTGACCTTTGAAATTTACGGACCTGTTTTCCGGAACGCTGATTCTGAGCGTTGGCGGGATCGTATCTTTCGCCCCGCCTGAAATACTACCGCGACGCGCACACCCGACGATGGAAATCAAGATCAGCAACATCGCGAAAAATCTGATGGGAGTCTGCATTTGAAAGATTTGCAGCACAAAATAACAACTATATTCAGTCGAACGGAAATCTTTTATGAAATTCTTCTACCAATGCGACATCGCCATGCATACGATGCTTATTCGGACATTGGGGATTTTTAAAAGCGCTTTGCCGCATGCTTCAAGCGTCGATCCCGTCGTGATGACATCATCAACAAGCAAATAATGGCCTCCACATAAGCTGTCGTCAATAATCACGACGTCGAACAGGTCTTTCTGGAGCGATGTCCGTGCGAAAAGATTCTTCTTGGTTTGTGTTTTCGAGTATCGATGGCGAACCAGAATTTGATCGTTGTATGGTATTTCAAGTCCTACAGCTAATGCCTTTCCAAATTCAGCAACCTGATTGTAGCCACGCTGCCGCTGTTTCTTCGGATGAAGCGGCACGGGAATGACAGCATCGACATCCGAAAGCAGTTCAATTGCACGAAGATGTGACACGTACCATCTGCCGAGAACTGTACCAACATTTTCGACCCCGCGGTATTTCAATTTGTGAATCATCTCCTGAACAATTCCTTTTTTATGATAATAGCAAAGCGCCGACGCCCATTCGAGCGGAAGACGGCCGTAAAATCGGTTATAAACTTCATTTTTTGGATCCAGGTGGTGGTTGGTTAGCGGCAAACCATGCCGGCATGCCGTGCAAATGGCAAATTCACCTGATTTTATCAGCGAATCACAGCCGGCGCAGACTTCAGGAAAAAAGATATCGATCAAATCGCGAAGCATGACTAATGTTTTTGCGAATGTCGATTATCTCCGAAATACATCGTTACGGATAAACCGCATTTGTTATTTTTGCACCATGGCAAAACAGGACGACATTTTTAAAAATGTGATTTCACATGCGAAGGAATATGGATTTATTTTTCCTTCCAGCGAAATTTACGATGGATTGAGCGCAGTTTACGATTACGGTCAGAACGGCGTCGAACTCAAAAAGAATATCCGCGAATACTGGTGGAAATCAATGGTGCAGATGCACGATAATATCGTCGGTCTTGATGCAGCGATCCTGATGCACCCGACGACCTGGAAAGCTTCAGGACACGTTGATGCATTCAATGATCCCCTTATCGATAACAAAGACTCTAAAAGACGTTATCGCGCCGATGTGCTTATTGAAGATTTTGCAGAGAAACTCAATCAAAAGGCACAAAAAGAGATCGAGAAGGCACGGTCGCGTTACGGCGAAGCTTTTAATGAGAATGAATTTGTTTCGACCAATGCGCGGGTAAAGGAATATCTATCCAGACAGCGGGAGATTCTCGAAAGAATGGCGAGATCACTGGATAAAAGTGACTTGGAGGATGTCAAAAGTCTGATTGAAGAACTTGAAATTGCGGATCCTGAATCTGGTTCACGAAATTGGACCGAAGTAAGGCAATTCAACCTGATGTTTGGTACAAAACTCGGTGCCTCGGCCGAAACTGCGATGGACCTTTATCTTCGTCCTGAGACTGCGCAGGGGATTTTTGTGAACTTTCTCAATGTACAAAAGAGCGGGAGGATGAAAGTTCCGTTTGGGATAGCACAAACAGGGAAAGCTTTTCGGAATGAGATCGTTGCCAGGCAGTTTATCTTTCGGATGCGCGAATTTGAACAGATGGAAATGCAATTCTTCGTCCGCCCGGGCGAAGAAATGAAATACTACGAATATTGGAAGGAAACCCGGCTAAAATGGCATCTTTCTTTAGGACTTGGATCTGAAAATTACCGTTTTCACGACCATGAGAAGCTGGCTCATTACGCGAATGCTGCGGCGGATATCGAGTTTAATTTTCCATTTGGATTCAAAGAACTCGAGGGAATACATTCCCGTACGGATTTCGACTTAAAAGCACACGAACAGTTTTCGGGACGCAAGTTGCAATATTTCGATGCCGAGCAAAATACTAATTATACTCCTTATGTCGTAGAAACGTCGGTTGGTCTGGATCGAATGTTCTTGGCCATCTTTTCAAAGGCTTTGACTGAGGAAACCCTTGAGGATGGATCGATCCGTACGGTATTGAAGCTGCCATCAGTCCTCGCACCAATCAAAGCAGCGGTTTTGCCGTTAGTTAAGAAGGACGGCTTGCCTGAAATTTGCAACTCGATCATCGAAGATCTTCGTTGGGATTTCAATGTCAATTATGACGAGAAGGACGCGATTGGCCGCCGTTATCGCCGCCAGGATGCACTTGGAACGCCATTTTGCATTACAGTGGACCATCAAACAATTGAAGATGGAACGGTTACCTTGCGGCACCGCGACTCAATGCGTCAGGACAGGGTAAAAATCACTGATTTGTCGCGCATCATCGGCGATGAGGTTTCATTCAAATCGTGGCTTAGAAAAACTACTTAGTTGATTGTAGCGCCTTTTTTACAAGGGCTGCAATTTCCAGCGCTTCTGTAGGTATTGGATTTTCTTTTCTTTTCAAAGGTTTGATAATGGCCGGACTTTCGATAGGCAGCATTTTGTCAGTCAATTGGCTGAAGATTGTAGGATTAAACTCTGCAATTTTTGCAATGTTGCCGAGGGTCAGTAAATGCCGGGACAATTCAGGATGCGGGATGTATTTGGTAAGCGAATATTGATTGCCGTATTTCATTTTTGGCCGGGTGTTCGATAATTCAGTGAGAACCTTAGGATCTAAACGTGCAAAAACGTGGGATAACATCGCGAGTGAAAGTGACTGTGGCCGGTGGTTTAGGTCAGTCCACTCTTGACCGTGCATTTTCAGCAATATTTCGATGAACTCATCCGGAAAGGATTTGATCCAAATTAAGAAGCTTTTTTTCAACTCATGTTGCAGGTAGTCCAAGATTGCCTGTTTATGATTGTATTTGAACAGTTGTTCGCCTGATGCATATTGAATCACTTCCGTTAGATTGTATTTTTCATCAAAAGCAAGGATTTCTTTTGCAGTTTCGGCGTATTGCATTTCGCTTGCAAATAAAAAGCCTGCATCGCCGGCAGCTTTGATGTAAAAGCATGACTGTAGAAATGTTTTGATATCAATGGCAAGTACGTGCTTTTTCAATCCGTCTTCATTAAAATTAAGGACGATCGGCCGTGTGAGGCAATCGATGAGGTCGATTGGTATGGTGAGATTACCGCTTAGGTAGGTCACAAAATTTGTAATCCATCCGGTACTATCTGCATTTAAAAAGGATTTATTAACACTCGGAATCGATATATAACCTTGATTTCCGGATTGGAAAACGTTTAGGTTTATAGCACCTATTCGAATTGCTGAAGCTGAATTGCCAAAGACATTATGCATTATTTCCTTTTAAAAATTTTACCCAATCGGCCATTGGTAGCTTGTCAGGGCTAATAACAACTCCAATTTCGTTGACGCTCTTTGGTGCGTCTTTGAAATCGAATGCTTTAATAATCTTCTTTTTCATTGCGGCGGCCGCTTTTACGCCGACACCGAGATCTGTCGCCAGCCTTGTTGCAAGAATTGATGAATTGTCTGAAAGAATTTCAATTGCGTGAAACCATTGTTGAAGGCTTATTCTGGAGTGGTGGAAAATGGTGCGCGTTTTAACATTAAAGTATCGGCCCGTTGCCTTGCATTTATACTCGCCGTGGGTACATTTATATACTTTAGAAGACGCATCAAACGGGCTTAGAACAACCCCTCCCCACCGAAGTCGCTCTAAAATTTCTACATAGTCAGTCTCAGCAAGTGTTCTCATTTTCTTTTTTTACACTTCAATTTAAATTCGGTGTAAAAATAGAAAATTGTCTCGATGAACGGATGACCGAGTGATTTTTTAACGTATTTTTTTACATTTTGCGGAATCATATGAACAATTCACCAAAACGTATCAACAAAGAATCAAAAATGTGTGCTGGATGAATAATTTAGCAGTGCCCATTCTATCACCTGCTTGTGGTTTAAAACCAACAGTGAATAATTATCCCTACATAATTATTGACGGCTCTGGGGACATTAGTTCGATTCGCGAGATTTTAGACGAGTTTCCGCCATTCGAATTTTTATCCTTCGGGTCGACCGAGGACGCCCTTGATCTGACGATCAGGTTGCGCCCCAAAATTATTTTCTATAATGCAGATGGGGCATCCGGCTTATCGCGTTTTACGAATGAGTTATACCGGTATTTTAAAGAGCCGCCTAAAATTATTGCATTCTCATCGAGCAGCGGGCCTGACGGCTCAGATGATTGTTTTCAAATTCTTGATCTCCCTGTCCACGAAATCGCTGTGATAAAATGCTTATTGAAGTTTGAGCGGTTATTTAATGATTCAGGTTGGGCCACATCAATTGTAAAACCTTTTGGCCGGCCGGCAATTAACGGAAAGAATACCTCGATTTCGGAGAAATCCACAGTTACTGCAGAATCTGTCGCAGTGGATGTCAGCGACCCCGGTAGGGAATCCACTAGTGATAGTGCGGTGCAAAATGAAAATGCAAGAAATATCGAAGTCATGGATCCAGTGGATCCACGCAGTGAGAAGCCGCTCACGATCTGCGTAAAATCCTATGGTGATTATCGCTTTATAGACGCGGACGATATTGCTTACCTCAAAGCTGATAATAATTCCACCGACATCCATTTGCACAATGGCGAAATGATTACGGCTTTTAAAACTTTAAAGCACTTCGAGAGTGTATTACGCAATCCATTCGTGCGCATTCACAACAGCTATATCGTAAATATTAATTACGTGTCCCGGATCCACACGGGTAATTCAGTGTGCTATCTTAAGCAAACTGGCCTTAAATTACCGTTCTCCAAATCTTACAAGGAGAACATAGATTCGATTCTTCATAACATTACCAAAGGAAATTACCTGGAAATTTAATTCCACCTACCCGGATTTCCGTATCATCCACTCACAAATGGTGCTCATCCACCATAAACGCCCGTAAACATTGCTCCTCCCGAGACTTGCTGTGTAGTTTTACGTCGTGAAATACGTGTATTCACGCAAAACCGAAAACAGAACAAAACATAAATTAAAGTCTCAAATTATG
>CBDUBP010000110.1:0-7754 GCA_965365415.1 uncultured bacterium
GATTCCTTCCATAAAATCATACGCTTCTATGGTTTCCCGGAATTCATAAAAATGGTCGGCAGGCACCGACAACTGTGCGTTAATGCCCTCATGGGCGACATAAATGCGGCCGAGGACATCGAGCGGATTCCAGGCAAGGAATAATTGGTTTCGAAATTCAGTTGGATCTTCAATTTGCGCATAAGCGTAAAAAGACAGGGTAAGCCTCTGCTTTCCGGCCTCCTCAATCATGGCCTTACGCTCCTCTGCGCTTAAAGTGTTGTACAGTTGCATGCTATAAACAGATTTAAGTGTAAAAAAGTGAGGCAAAAGTAGGGATTTGTTCTTGATAGCTGTTCTATCCTTGACTTAAAATTTAGGTTTATTTTAATAAAAGGAGTGTCTAACTTTATGTGTATTAAAAATTTACGCTATGGATAGAAGGAAATTTTTGCGGAGTTCCGGGAAGATATTGCTGGTGACTTCAAGCTTATTCGTCGCGGGAAACATCATTTCGTCCTGCGAAAGCGACGATGATAATTTCAATGACGGTTATTATGACGATGGTTATTATGACGATGGCTACTACGATGACGGTTACTACGATGATGGCTATTATGATGACGGCTACTACGACGATGGGTATTATGACGATTAATGTCGAATAATTAAAGTTTTTTCTTTTGGCCGGAATCCTGTTCCTACACGACACGAACCTTTCTTTATTGCGCGGTGCCGAACTGACGATTAAGCAGTTGATAAACCTCGGGGAAAAGAGAGGCTTCGCTGTTGAATATGATTTGCTTAGGGATTTCGAAATGGTAAAAGCCCGTATCCTCGATGCCGAGCTTGTCGTAATCAACAGTACTTCGCGATGCCGTTTTGAAAAGGAGCTTTTCAGTTTCATCTTCGAGCGGAAGATCCGGTATGTGAAAATCGAGTTCGATTACAATTTTTGCGCAAGGCGGAATATCATCTGCACGGTCGACCGGAAGTACAGACTGTGTTGTGATACTGATAAGTTTCACATTTTCCGGGATGTTTTTGCAAACTCCCTGATGAATTTTTTCCAATCACCAAAACATTATCAAAGTCATTTGGATTTCTATGGTGATGCCATCGGAAAACATATGATCATGCCGCCGACCGTCGAAGTGGATTCCTTGCAGGTTGCCACTGAAAAAATCGAAAATATTATCCCATTTTTTGGCGAATTGAGTTTTTTGAAAGGTGGCGATGCATACGTCGACTATGCGATCGCGCATCCTGAATTGGAATTTCACGTTTACGGCCCGAATAAACTTGAACGGCAGATGCCTCCTAATGTTCGATTCCTGGACATGGTTTCAAATGATGAAGTCCTTCAAATTTTACGCAGGTCGAAGTATTTTATATGCAAACCGTGTTGGCCGGAACCATCAGGTCGACTTGCGGCTGAAGCATTTCTGTCAGGATGTGAGATCATTGCCAATGACCGTGTCGGGACATTTTCATTTGATTGGTTCCCGAACGATCCGCAGCGCGCAAAGGACGAGATCAGGCAAACGCCCGACAGGTTCTGGAACGCGATTGAAGAAATCCTCGATGATATTTATCCGAAAACAGGCAAGGAATCACTTGGCAAAATGCTCGTTTATAAAAGTTACGGAGGATTGGGCGATATCTTCTTTTGCATTCCGTCATTGTATGAGTTGGCAAAAGTCTGCGACGATCTAACTTTCGCTGTCGCGCCTCGGCTTGTCTCCTTTTTCACGAAGCATCTGAAAGGCATTAATGTCGCAGATGAAACGATCTGCCGCACCATTGAAGATCGGTTCGATAATGTGATAGAACTTGGAAATTATCCGGCTTTTCGCGGCTATGATCTTCCGCACGCGATGCGATACCCAACGCATAAGCGCGTAAAACAGCATGCTATCAGGCATTATGTCGATGCGGTAGCAAAGCTTCATCCGGACATTGATAACAGTAACACAAAATTCCCATATTTCCATCGCTCGCCGAATTTTGAGCAGCCTTATTACACAATGCATCCCGGTGCCGGGTTCCTGCTGAAGATCTGGCCAACGCAGAATTATGCCGATGTTATCCGCGACATCCATAAAGCGTATCCGCAACTGCGATGCAAGGTCATCATGGGCCCGGACGATCCTAATCCGCTTGCATTTTTTGAAGACTCTCCCGATTATGTCGATTTTGTGACCGGCGGAATGGAAGATGTCGGCAATGCCATGTCCGGCGCACTTTTCCATATTGGCAACGATGCCGGAATCACGCATGTCGCCGGCGCGTTCAATGTTCCGATTGTGGGGATCTATGGCCCGACCGGACCGGGATCATGGGGATGTTTTTCAGAACACAATGAGATCGTCTGGGGAAAGAGCGGCGTTTGCGGGCTGAGATGCAATTACGATGTCATTCTTAACTGCAGCGATCGCGTATGCCTGACGTCTACGACCAGCAAAAAAGTGATGGCCGCGCTGTTTAAACTCTTGCAAAAAGCCTATCCGGGATTAAGTTCAAGCCTTGTTCTGAATCCCAACCTGCAATCTGATTTTACAGAAACCGACTGCCTGATCACGATCGATAAAAAGGAATTCCTCGTCAATTTTGCCGACCGGAAAACGAAAGCCAGCGTAAATGCAATCCTTTCCGGCAGTTTTGAAGAATTCTTTTCAGAAGAGCTTGTTGAGTTCACCGAATTCTTGCGGTCACAGGAGGTCGTATTGTCGATTCCCGATTTTGATTCCGTCAAAACATAAAAAAAGCCGCTTTAGTCAGCGGCTTCATTTTTAGCAATGCTCGTTATAGGCATCTTTAAGGTTGTCGGCAATCATCTCCGCCGGACGGCCTTCGATATGATGGCGTTCGAGCATGTGAACCAGTTCGCCGTCTTTGAACAGCGCCATGCTCGGTGATGACGGTGGAAACGGGAACATGTGCTCGCGCGCAGCATCGACGGCATCTTTATCGACTCCTGCGAAAACCGTGATCAGATGATCAGGCTTTTTGTCGTTGTGCAGACTCATTTTCGCGGCCGGACGCGCATTTCTTGCCGCACATCCGCAAACCGAATTCACCACGACAAGCGTTGTTCCTTTTTGCGAAAGCGCATTCTCAACTGCATTGGCAGAATATAATTCTTCAAAACCTGCCTCAGCCAGTTCGGCACGCATAGGTTTGATCATTTCTTCGGGATACATAACTATGGAATTTAGAAATGCAAAGTTACGCGAATTAGTTGAATTAGGAACTTTCCTTCCTAACCTCTGAACCGAAACAAACGAGCAACTAATGCTTTGATGAAAAGGCGCTTCGGGCACGCAGAAATTACCTTTATGTCTTCAATAAGCGAAGTTTCTTCATCAAGAAATTTAAAGATTAGCTGCACTTTCCTCTTCATGAACATCGATGAAAAGATGGCGGAACCCGTTTCGTTCTTTTTATGGAGAATGTCGAGTAAAAGTAAGTCATAAAACCAGAATCTGGATGTTTTGTGAAACGTCCTGAAATCGGTTCCACCGTGCAGGAACGAGACCAATCTTTCCGACTGCTTCATCGAATTTCGAAACGTATAACCGGTGCTGGGTTTCGTCCATCCGCCGGCCGAACCAATATTTATGACATTGGCGGAATTGTTCTCCCAAAATGGAAAAACTGTCATTGGAATGCTTCCGCGTTCTTTTGAAACGATTTCATAAGAATCAATCCTCTGGTCGTGCAAGTATCTTGCGATCTCAGCTTCATATTCATCGTCGTCCAGCAATTGCGCGGAAAAAAGTGTGTATTCGATCAAAGCTTCAGTCTCCGAAAATGGAAGGACATACATAAACCGCGTGTTCCCTTTCTGGCTTACTGAGAAATCCATCAGTGTTGGAACGGCCGGATCAAATGCGGATTTTGAGGTTTTGATGAACCAACCCCGGAAATGCTGTTGCAGCAACGGGTATTTATCGGTTGGAGTATGTTTGGGCGGAGTGCTATTGATCAATTTCCGGCAGGTAAAATTTCCTGATCCGGTTCGCACAGTGACCATATTCCCATCGTCCGAAAATCCATCCACAGCCGAATTAATGAAATCAATATTCTTTGCAGCCGACAATTTCTTTTTGCAGAAGGCATAAAAATCGGCGCTTCGGATCATTTTATATTGATACGGAAAAAGGTGCATCAATTTTGACCCGTCGGAATCACGGAAAAGCGATTGGTCCCATTTTCGAAAAAGGATTTCATCAAATATTCCGATGCCGGTTTCCCAATAACACCAGGTTTTATCTTCAGACTTCCCGTTCGGATCTATCATCAGAATCGATTTGTCATCAGACAAACCTGAAATAGCCATACGATACGCCGTCATCAGGCCCGACATGCCTGCTCCGGCGAAGATGTAATCGTAATTCCTCATTCCGCCAAAGGTAAGATTATTATCGCCGCCGGATTTTTTTCAGCAATTCCAAGAGTGTAGCCGAATCGGTAAATGAATGTTTCTTTAAAAGTATTTTATGTGATGTGTCCATAAAGACCAGCGTCGGAAAGATCAGTTTTCCATCAATCGACGCCAATTCGTATGCGAGTTCGTTTGTTCCTGTTCCGTTCCCGGTCGGTTCGAAATAATAAGACTTTTTACCGAATTCGACCGTCCGGTTTTCATCAGCATAAAAATCAATAAAATAAAAATCATTGTTAAGAATTTCGACAACTCGCGGATCTTTTAAAGTCGAATGTTCCATCATTTCGCAGATTTTGCACCATGTGGTCCGCACGAAGATGACGTAAGGTTTGGGGTCGGTTCTCGATAGGGAATCGGCAGATTCAAATGAATGCACAACAGGCTGCGCGCTGGCAATCACGGTAAAAATCATCGTCAGTATCAAAATTGATCTTTTCATTTCAATGTATATCTGATTCCCATAAACGACCTGATTCCCTGATTCGGTCCATAAACATACGAAGGATCGAATGTGAGTCCGTACGGGTTTTCCGGTGTCACCAGTACATTGCCATTGGGATCATACTGCACATTTTCGTCGAACGGATCGCCGGCCCGCGCGATGATGAACGGATTTCCTTTATTTGGAGTCCAATCCAACAGGTTTTTGATTCCGAAATAAATCTCGACATTCTTAAGTTGGTTAAATGTAAACTGGATATTCTGGATGCTCCACGTTTGTGAATATTCCCTTCGCGGATCGTTTTCGCCAAGAAGCGGAAGTCTCATCGGACCGTACAAATTCCCGGTATAATCGATATCAAGATGCCACGATGGGATCCGATACGAAACAGCCCAGGTGCCGGAGAACTTTTCTGTGAGCATTTGCTGTGTCCTGACGCCATTCTCAACCTTAAAGACATCCATGGCCGTTGCGCCCAAAATCACTTTGAGGCCATTGGTGAAAACTGCGTCGACATTCACGCTGATTCCTTTGGTGACCGCATGTCCGTCGAGGTTTTTATAAATAATCTGATTCGGATTCGTGTCGTAGTCGGGAACAATCGCATTTGTAAAATAAGTGTACCAAGCAGTTGTTTCGACCCCGATGAAATGCCCGTTCTTAAGATAGATTTTCTTCAGGAAATTAAGGTTTGCGTTGTAAGAACGCTCGGGTTTGAGATTTTCCAGGACGACGACATCGCGGGAACCGGTAAGCGCAGCGTGTTCTTCCGTAAATAAACTGACAACCCTGAATCCCGTGCCTGCATTGAACCGAAGAATGTTTAGATCATCCAACTTCCATTTGTGGGCAATCCGGGGTGTGAAAATCGAACCGTGGTTGTTGTTGTAATCGTATCTGGCACCAATCAGCAGCTGGTGTTTTTTGTGAAGTCTGATCTCGTCCTGGACAAATATTCCGGGAATGAAGGTTTTTTCAGCCTCTGGAGTGCCGGGCGTATTGTCGTTATAATATTGGTGCTTCGCAGCGACGCCTATAAGGAGATCGTTGTTCGAAAGCTTTTTCTGCCAGGTAAATTGCCCGAAACCGATTCGTTGTTTTGCCATGTACGGAATGATCCCATATACAGAATTCTGATCGTGATCGGTATAAGAAACCGACAGCATCATGTTTTCCGTCGTAGGCAATTCATAGGCGCCAAGCAGTTCATAGCGCGATGTGTAGATGCTTTCCCCGTAAACTTCATTTCCCCCGCGGTAACTTGTGTTCCATTGAAGTTCGCCGCCCCATCGGTCTTCGTAAAAATAACGGCCTGCAATTGAGAGCAGCTTCCTGGTCTTTCGGTTGAAATTCCATTTCTGGAAAACTGAGATTCTGTCCTGAAGTGTGACGTCGGTAAAGTTGTCGTGATTATTGTCGGCGGGATTGCTGTAATTGAAGTAGTTCAGCCCCGTGATTACTGATGCAAGATTTTGGATTTGCAATTTATTTCCAAGGTCAAGATTGGCTTCACCCCAGGAAGTTGAAAAACCGTCGACAGAGAATGCCGGCGCGACTTTTGGATTTTTTGTGATGATGTTGATCAGCCCGCCGACGGCCTCGCTTCCATAGAGTGATGAGGCCGGACCTTTGACGATCTCGACGCGCTCGATCAATGAATTCGGGATCCCGGACAATCCGTAAACTGTCGACAGCCCACTTACGATCGGCATTCCGTCGATCAGCACCAACGTGTATGGCCCTTCGAGACCGTTAATGTGAATGTCGCCTGTATTACAGACATTACAATTCAACTGTGGGCGGACGCCATTGACGTTTTGCAAGGCTTCAAAGATGTTGGCCGTAGGATTCTTTTTGAAATATACCGGCTTGTAGATTTCTACCGGAACAGGACTTTCCATTCGCTTTACCGCTTTCATCGTTCCCGAAATGACGATTTCGTCGAGGGATTCTCCCGGCATGGCTGCATTCGTCGAATCTGTTTGCACCTGAGCAGTGGAGACTTTAGATAATAACAAGACGAAAAATAGAATTGCAATTCTCAATGTTTAATTTTTAGACAAATCTAAAAATTTAATTTGCATTGTAAAAATCATATATTTGACGCCGGAAAAATTATCATGACATATTCTGAAGAAAATTACTTGAAGGTCATTTATCATCTTTCGCAATTCCAGAAGAAAGGCGTCACGACCAATGCAATTGCAAGAATGCTCGAAACCAAAGCGTCGTCGGTAACGGATATGGTTAAGAAACTGGCCGATAAAAGTCTGATCGAATACCAGAAATATCAGGGTGTAACATTGTCGTCAGCCGGATTGATGGCGGCAAAGATGATCGTGCGCAAGCACCGTTTGTGGGAAGTTTTTTTGGTTGAAAAACTTGATTTTTCCTGGGATGAGGTCCACGAACTGGCCGAAGAGCTCGAACATATCAACTCGGAAAAGCTTATCGATCGTCTCGATGAATTTTTGGGGCACCCGACCGAAGATCCGCATGGTGATCCGATCCCGAACGCAAAAGGTGAAATCAAAAAAATCGAAAAGAAACTTTTATCGGAAGTCCGTGTGAACCAGCGCTGTATTTGCGTCGGCGTGCGGGAAACATCATCAGAGTTCTTAAAATACCTGAATAAACAGCAGATCGCACTCGGATCAGAATTCGAAATTCTCGGGAAAGAAAGTTTCGACGATTCGATCACGGTGGCTGTCAATGGAAATACGATGACTTTCTCAAGCAAAATTGCATCTAACCTTTATGTAAAAACCATTTAGCATGTTCGATCAAATCGTCAGTTATTTTGAAAGCATCGACCCGATATTGGCTGCATTTTATGCCACGATCTTTACCTGGCTGCTTACGGCGGCAGGTGCTTCACTGGTT
>CBDUBP010000111.1:0-7752 GCA_965365415.1 uncultured bacterium
GTAGTAGCCGCCCGGCACGGGGATCGGGCCGTTGACCCCCACCATGCCGGCGCTGACCTCGTGCTGGAACCGGCGGGCGGCGCCGCCGTCGCGGGTGAAGATCGCGGCACCGTTGCCCCAGGGGCTGGCGTCCACCAGGGCCTGCTCCGGGTGAATATTGGTTTTCTGATTGAGGTTTGAAAATTTAATAAGGTTAGGAAGCGAGGTTTCAAGATTCGCGTACCAGTCGCCACCGCCATTGTATTTCATTAGTGCGATTTCCTGTGCGTCCGTGGCAAACGAAATCAAAAGCGCAAAGAGAAATAGGTAATTTTTCATGATTGATTTATAAAGTTCACGCTGTGGCACGCAACGATGGCTGCAGTTTCGGTGCGGAGCCTGGTGTCGCCTAAAATTACAGGCTTAAAGCCATTATCGAACGCCAGCTGAATTTCCTTATTTGAAAAATCGCCTTCCGGCCCGATCATGATCGTGACGTCAGAGCCAGGCGAAACCATGTCTTTGATAGATTTCCTGTCGGATTCTTCGCAATGGGCAATTAGCTTAATTACGGCATCATTATTCTTAACAAATTCCGCATAACTGATTGCCTCATGGAATTTTGGAATATGGAACTGCAATGATTGCTTCATCGCCGACTGCACGATTTTCTCCATTCGATCACCTTTGATCACTTTTCGTTCGGAATGATCACAAATGATGGGAGTAATCTCATCAACACCGATTTCAGTCGCTTTTTCAAGAAACCATTCATAGCGTTCATTCATTTTCGTGGGTGCGACGGCGAGGTGCAACCTGAATGGACGGTGCCGCTTCAGTTCGGATTCAACGATTTTTACGACACACTTATTATCGGATGCCAATACGATTTCGGTGGTAAAAAGCCATCCGTTTCCATTCGTTACAAACAATTTGTCGCCCGACATTTTCCGGAGCACTTTGACGATATGCCTGCTTTCTTCTTTGTCAAAAGAAAAGCTGTCACTCTCATTTGTGATATCGGGATTGTAGAATAACTGCATCAGAATTCGATTCGCGCCTTTGATGATACGGTCGCATCGTCAAAATCGCCTTTTATGAATTTATAATAACCCGCAATGCCGATCATCGCCGCATTGTCGGTCGTATATTCAAATTTAGGGATGAACGTCTTCCATCCGGCTTCCGATTCCATTTCCTTCATCTTCTTCCTGATTCCGGAATTCGCCGAAACGCCACCGCCAATGGCAATTTGGTTGATTTTCGTTTGGTCGGTCGCAAGTTTCAATTTTTCGATCAGGATCTCAATGATCGTATGCTGCACGGAGGCACAAATATCTTTGATGTTCTTCGAAACAAAATCAGGATCAGCCGCAACATTCTTTTGGATAAAATACAAGATAGCTGTCTTCAATCCTGAAAAACTAAAATCGAGGCCCGGAATTCTCGGCTTCGTAAACGAGTATGCAAGTGGATTTCCCTCTTGTGCAAGTTTGTCGACCAACGGACCGCCGGGATAGGGAAGTCCCAAAATCTTCGCGGTCTTGTCAAAAGCTTCACCCACCGCATCGTCGGTAGTTTCCCCAATGATCTTCATTTCGAAATGACGTGAAACCTGGACGATCTGCGTATGGCCGCCACTAATGGTCAGGGCGAGGAATGGAAATTCCGGCTTTTTCATCGATTCCTCATCAATAAAATGTGCAAGGATGTGTGCCTGCATATGATTGATTGCGATCAGCGGAATTCCAAGCGCCATTGAAAGCGATTTGGCAAAAGAACTACCGACGAGCAGCGATCCCATCAACCCGGGACCTTGTGTAAAAGCAATTGCCGACAATTGTTTTCGGTCCACATTCGCCTTCTTCAGTGCCGCATTCACAACAGGAACGATGTTGGCCTGATGTGCGCGCGATGCCAGTTCAGGAACCACGCCGCCATACTGCTCATGGATTGCCTGGTTGGCAACAACATTCGACAGTACTTTGTCGTTTTTAAGTACGGCCGCCGCTGTGTCGTCGCACGAACTTTCGATTGCAAGGATATAAACATCGGAAACCGCCACAGGCTTAATAAATTGAGATTATTTTAATCGCACGCCGCTAAAAAAAACGTTATTTTTACAGCGAAGCCAAAATTAGTCATTTTTTTGCCGCGGTTGCTCAGGCCAACGTAAAACCGAAATTTAAATAGCGAGGGTATCAAAAGGTTTAGAAAAATAGTACTGCGTTCCGTCCTCGGACTGATCCTTTTACTGCTATTACTGGCCATTTTGCTGTCGCTCCCTTCTGTCCAGACAAGGCTTGCGCACTATCTCACCGAAAGAATCAACGCAGATTATAAAACCGACATTAATATCGAGCGGATATCCGTTTCGGCATTCGGAAGTGTCAACCTGCGCGAAGTGCTGATCCGCGACCATCATAAGGATACGCTGATCTACTCGAGCAATATCCGCACAAATATTCTAAGTTTTCGCCAGCTGTATAATGGCGACCTGCTTTTTGGGACGATTCGAGCCCAGCGGATCTTTCTTAATATGAAGATATATAAGAACGAAACCGACTCGAATCTCGATCGTTTCATCAGGCTGTTTGATTCAGGAAAGCCATCAACGAAAAAATTCCTGATGAAAGCGGGAAATGTTTATGTCGATGGCGGTCGTTTTCTCCTTTCCGATGAAAATCTCCCAAATCCCGTAAACCTCGACCTCAAGCGGCTTAATGCATCACTGAAAAACCTAAAGATCCACGGACCTGAGGTGACGATGGTGATCAAATCGATGGCATTTCAGGACCATCGCGGACTTTACGTAAAGAACCTTGCGGCAGATTTCAAGTATAACAAAACAAACATCATCCTGAACAAACTCGATTTCCTGACGGAGAACTCAGTCTTTAAAGGCGATGTGAAAATGTCTTACGACCGAAAGGATTTTGCAGATTTCAATAATAAAGTCAGATTTGACATCCATATTGCAAAAGCGTCATTAGCGAGCAATGACATCAGGTATTTTTATACCGGACTTGGAAAGGACCGCCAATTCGAAGTCAAATCACGGGTTTTGGGAACGCTGAACAATTTCACCGCTCACAGCCTTTCGCTCGCTGGGAACCGCGGTTCGGAAATCAGGGGAGATGTCACGTTCATCAACCTGCTTGCAAAAGAAGGCCAGCCGTTTTCCATTTATGGGGATTTCGACAAGCTGACATCAACGTATGAAAGCCTCACAACGATGCTGCCAACATTATTGGCAAACAGGCTGCCGAAAAACCTCGCAAAATTAGGCCAGTTCAATCTTCGCGGAAAAGCGGCAGTTTCCCCAACAGCATTGTCGGCCGATTTTTACATGACGACGGCATTAGGAAACATCCAGTCGGATTTGGTGATGAACAACATCAATAACATCGACAATGCGACTTACAAAGGTTATGTCATCCTTGAGAATTTTGATGTCGGAACTTTTCTCGGTCGCAAAGATGTGGAAACCGTCACCGTAAACCTCGATGTTGACGGCCGAGGATTCTCTGAAAAATATCTGAATACAACATTTTCGGGCGACATATACAAAATTCGGTTTAACGGTTACACCTACCGGAACGTTGAAGTCGATGGAAAATTCGATACCCCTGTTTTCGAAGGCCGCGTCCGCGTGAACGATCCAAATCTCTTCATGGATTTCGATGGTGCGATGACGCTTGGACGCAAGGATATCAAATACGATTTCCACACAAAAGTCGATTACGCCGATCTTGTAAAACTCAACATCAACAAGAAAGACACGATATCTGTATTTAAGGGAGATGTCCGCATGCAGGTAACGGGAAGCACAATCGACAACATGCGCGGCGATGTGTACATCACACAGACATCGTATCAGAATAACAAAGACACGTATTTGTTTGATGATTTTTCGGTGAGTTCGACATTTGATGAGAACAATGTGCGCACAATTGCGATCAATTCCCCCGACATCATCCATGGCAAGATCGTCGGAAAATTTGAGTTTTCACAATTGCGTAAGATGGCGGAGAATTCCCTCGGCAGTCTTTATGCGAACTATTCTCCGAACAAGGTAAAACCGGGACAGTTCCTGCGGTTTGATTTTACGGTTTACAACAAGATCCTTGAAATTTTCTATCCCGGCATTTCATTAGGTCCAAATACGACGATCAGCGGGAATATCAATTCGGATATGGATGAGTTCAAACTCAATTTCAATTCGCCGCAGATTGCTGCATTCGGCAATTATTTCGACAGGATCGCGATCAGGCTCGACAATAAGAATCCGCTTTATAACGCGTATGTGGAAATGGACAGCATCCGGACCAAGTATTATAAAGTTTCGGATTTCAGCCTGATCAATGTGACGTCAAATGATACGCTTTTTGTGCGGACAGAGTTTAAAGGCGGCGAAAAAGCTATGGATTTCTACAATCTCAATCTTTATCATACGATAGACGAACGCAGCAATAGCGTTGTCGGGTTTCATAAATCGGAGATCAAATTCCAGGATTATCTTTGGTATCTAAACGAACAGGAGCAGGCCGACAATAAAATCATTTTCGATAAAAAGCTGACAAATTTCAATATCGATAACATCGTCATGTCGCACGACAACCAGGAAATGAAACTCAATGGAAATTTGCGAGGAACATCATATAAGGATCTGAAACTGACGTTCCGCGACATCGGCCTCGACGGAATCACGCCGGCAGTCGACAAGTTTAAAATTGAAGGAAAACTCGATGGTGAAATCAATTTCCTGCAGGAAAATAATGTTTACAAACCTACGTCGTCGCTTGTAATAGAGAATCTTGTGGTCAATCAGAACAAGCTTGGGAATATGAATATCGATATTTCGGGCGATGACGCTTTTAGCAGGTTTACGGTTAATTCTGTTCTGATCAATGAAAATATCGAATCGTTTACCGCTCAGGGCGACCTGACGATCGAAGGCAAAGAGACCTTGGCAGATATCGATTTGAGATTTAATCGAATGAATCTTGGCGTGCTCGCCAACCTCGGTGGCGATGTTTTGACGAATATCCATGGATTTACCTCGGGAACGGCCAGAATTGACGGCAACCTCAAGGATCCCGATATTAATGG
This sequence comes from uncultured bacterium, assembly GCA_965365415.1. Taxonomy (GTDB): domain Bacteria; phylum Bacteroidota; class Bacteroidia; order Flavobacteriales; family Flavobacteriaceae; genus Flavobacterium. The sequence continues at coordinate 5,092 of CBDUBP010000111.1, forward strand.
ACGCCTTTTCCTTGAAGATGCCGGACTGACAATTCCTTACCTGAATGTCAATTTTGAATTGGAAGACCGATCGATCGTCGACGTTACCGAAAACGCGTTTATCATCCGTAATTCGGGGCTTATCGACACAAAGTATAACACAAAAGGCTTTCTCGACGGACGAATCGAACACGACAAATTCACCGATTGGGAACTCGACCTTGAAATTACGTCCGACAGGCTGCTGGCTCTCGATACGCAGGACAGCGAGGATGCGGCTTATTTTGGAACGGCGTTCATCAATGGTACGGCAAGAATTTCGGGACCGACAAGTGGTTTGTTCATCAAAGTCGACGCGTCCTCCGAAAAAGGAACAAACGTGAAAATTCCGATTAATGACGCGGTGTCGTCGGGAACGAGCAGCTTCATTCACATTCTGACACCTGAAGAAAAATACAACCTTCAGCGCGGAATTACGCAGACAGAACGGAATTACAACGGCCTCGAAATGGAATTTAACTTCGACATCACGCCGGACGCGGAAGTGGAAGTCATCCTTGACAGAAATACAGGCCACGGAATCAAAGGCCGTGGTTATGGATCGCTGCTTTTCAAGATCAATACGCTTGGGAAGTTCAACATGTGGGGAGATTTCCAGGCATACGAAGGAATTTATAACTTTAAATACGGCGGATTGATCGACAAGAAGTTCCAGGTCAAAAAAGGCGGATCGATCGTCTGGGAAGGCGACCCGATGCGTGCCGTGCTAAATATCGAGGCGGTTTACAAAACGACGGCAAACCCGGCAATCTTGCTTGAAAATCCATCGTTCAATAAAAAGGTGCCGGTGGAAGTTGTGATTGGGATCCGCGGAAATCTTTCGAACCCTGAGCCCGATTTCAACATCAATTTCCCGACAGTAGGTTCGGTACTGAAGTCTGAAATACAATACAAGCTTGACGACAAGGACACCCGGCAGACACAGGCGCTTTATCTCTTATCGTCGGGCGGATTTTTGAGCCCTGAAGGCGTGAGCCAGTCGGATCTGGCAGGAAATTTCTTTGAGCGTGCAAGCGGACTTTTCAGTGATATCTTCCAGGATGAGGACGGAAAATTTATTGTAGGGGTTGATTACGTATCGCCAGACAAGCGTCCGGGAATAGAAACCGACGGGCGTTTTGGTTTCAGTGTTTCGACGAAAGTCAATGAGCGAATTACGATCAATGGTAAAGTCGGCGTCCCCGTCGGTGGCATCAACGAATCTACGATCGTTGGCGATGTGGAAGTCCAATATCGCGTCAATGAGGACGGAACTTTAAATGTTCGTGTTTTTAACCGCGAGAACGACATCAATTATATCGGTCAGGGTATCGGTTATACACAAGGTGTCGGTATCAATTACGAAGTCGACTTTGATACATTCAAGGAATTCGTAAACAAGATCTTCCGCAACATGCAGATCGATAAAGAAGTTTTGAAACGTACCGAAGGTGAAGAATTGCCACCGGATTCCGATTTGCCTCAGTATATCGATTTCGATAACGAAACCCCAAAAAAAGAGGCGAAAGTGGAAAAGGTTAATGGCGAAGCGGTGCCGCATGAGGAATAAGGTGGTTTACAGTTGACGGTTTACAGTTACAGTTGACAGTTGGCAGTTGAAAGTAGGCAGTTTGCGGTTTGCAGCCTGCGTGGGAAAATGGATGATTGGTGAAACAATTTCAAATCTAAACCTACTAAACCCTCTAAACCTCCTAAACCATGATCTCAATCTTCTCAATCATCTTCTTCGCGGTATTTTCGAATCTGCAAAATCGTGTTGATATGAATCACACAACGACATTTATACTCGTACGCCACGCCGAAAAAGGTGGTACCGATGCAGATCCTGATCTGAGCAGCGATGGACTGAAACGTGCGGATGAACTTCGCAAAACCCTCAAAAATGTTCCGGTAGCTGCTGTTTATGCGACTCCATACAAGCGGACTCGTCAAACTGTAAAACCGGTTGCGGACGAAAAGAAGATTGCGGTGACGGAATATTCGACGCGCACGCCATATCGCGAACTCATCGATCAAATCCTGAAGACGCATCAAGGAAAAGTCGTCCTTATCGCCGGACATTCAAACACAATTCCCGAATTATTGAAAGCACTATGTAATTCTTCATCGGTAACGATCGCTGAAGATCATTTCGACAATCTCTTTGTCGTGCATCAAACTGAAGGCACGGAACCGGTTCTATTGCATCTGAAATACGGACAGGCCACAGATTAATCACAAACGCGATTTCATCTTCCTGCGCTTTGTCACTTTGTCACTCTGTCACTTTGTGGCTTCCTCAAATAGTTATCAACGAAATCGATGTAAATTTTAATTCTTTACTAAATATTCGAAAGGTATCCGTAGGAAGTATAAGACGTTTGTTAATTTTGTACTTAAACTCTTAATTGATGCCTCAAAAAATCAACAGGATCGGCGTACTGACATCCGGTGGCGATTCGCCCGGGATGAACGCCGCAATCAGGTCGGTCGTTCGTACCTGCGCTTACCACGGAATCGAATGCATGGGAATTTACCGCGGTTTCCAGGGAATGATCGAAGGCGATTATAAGGAAATGGGGCCGCGCAGCGTCAACAACATCGTCAATAAAGGAGGAACGATCCTGAAATCAGCAAGGTCAA
>CBDUBP010000112.1:0-7657 GCA_965365415.1 uncultured bacterium
CGTCCATCGACATGACTGCCATGTGTGATGTAGCGTTTCTTCTGCTGACGTTCTTTATCCTGACGGCGACCGCGAAACAACCTGAGCCTTTGCCGGTAGATACGCCTGCATCAACTGTGCAGACAAAACTTCCGGAAAGCGATCTGGCTACGATCACGGTAGGTAAAGGAAAAGTATTCTTCGGTCTTACAGGTCGTGAAGTCAGGAAACAGGCTCTTCGCGCGATGGGACAAAAATATGGCGTCGAATTCACACCTGAAGAGGAAGAAAAATTTGCATTGATCGAAACTTTCGGCGTGCCGGTGCAAAATCTAAAGGAGATTATTCACATGACTGCGTCTGAAAGGAACAATCAGGATCTCCAGCCCGGAATTCCAAAAGATTCTTTGAACAATCAGTTGGCTGACTGGATCATGAATGCGCGTCAGGCGACGATCGACAATGCACAAAAAGAGCTTAATATCGCTATTAAAGGCGATGCACGTGAGGAATATCCGTCTATCAAAAGGATCATGGATATTTTACAAGACCAAAAGATCAACAGTTTCAATCTGGTGACCGGTCTTAGAAGTGACGATTTTTAATATTAAGAAAACAAAATGGCTGAATTAAATACCGGCGACGGCGGCGGCCAGAAGGGCGCGAAGAAAGTCAGGAGTAAGAAACTCAATTCCAAAGTGGATCTGACCGCAATGGTGGATCTCGCGTTCCTGCTGATCACGTTCTTTATGCTGACCACCTCATTGTCCAAGCCACAGTCGATGGATTTGGGTTTGCCGGACAAGGATGATGATCCTTCAAAGAACAAAGATGTAAAAGTCGACGAGAACCGTACGATGACCGTAATGCTTGGCGACAACAACAAAATGAAGTACTATATGGGAATGCTGACCAATCCGATTGTGAAGCCAACCGATATTACTTATGGTAAAGCCGGGATCCGCCAGGAAATCCTTAAGCAAAAGAAGAAAGTTGTTGAGTATACAGGAAATAAGGATAAGGGATTGATCGTTATCATTAAACCAAGCAAGAAGTCAAATTACAGGAATCTGGTAGATATTTTGGATGAAATGGCTATCGCTGATGTGCCGACTTATGCGATTGTCGACATTTCTCCCGAAGAATTGAAACTTATAGACGGTGAGGCCGCGGCCGAACCCGAAGCAACAGCAGCACCTTAAAACGAAACATCATGAAACTAGACTTATTAAGAAGGCAATGGCTGGATATCGTTTTTGAAGGGCGTAATAAATTATACGGCGCATATGAATTGCGTAAATCGAATCCAAAAACTACGATCCGAGCATTGATAATCGGGGCTTTGATCTTTATTTTTCTTGTAAGCACGCCGCTACTGGCGAGCCTGATTCCTGAAAAAGAAGTTACTGATGACACGCTGGACAAGAAGATCGTAACGATAAAGCTTCCTCCAAAGAAAGAGATTCCGAAGAATCTCCCGCCACCACCACCGCCTCCGCCAAAGGTAGATCAAGTGAAATTCGTGAAACCGGTAGTAGCAAAGGCTGAGGAGGTGGTAGAAGAACCACCAAAAATTAAGGAGATCGTCGATAAAAAGTTGGGCGCCGAAACCATTAAAGGTGATCCGGATGCACCATTGACCATCGATCCGGTGGGAACAGGACCATCACAGGTGGTTGAAGAGGACAACTCAGTTCACCTTATGGCAGGTATTGAGGTTAAGCCGGATTTTCCGGGCGGACTTGAGAAATTTTACAAGTACGTCGCCAACAATTATCGCACACCTGACGAAGAAGGACTGAAAGGGAAGGTGTTTGTGACTTTTGTTGTTGAGAAAGACGGATCGCTGACAGATATTAAGGTCATTCGTGACATCGGTTATGGAACTGGTAAGGAAGCCATCAGGGTTTTGAAAAATTCCCCACGATGGGTTCCCGGAGAACAGAACGGGAAGAAGGTCCGTGTTTTGTATTCCCTTCCTATCAATATCCAGTCACCGGACTAATGCAGGATTACCACGAAGAACGAAAAGAGAAAAAATCGCTGCAAGAGCGATTTTTTCTCATTATAGGAATATTGTTTTTTGCGGTGTATCTCGTGCTTGGGCTAATCGTCATTTTTTGGGAAGATTTCCCAATAAGAATGGAGTATAAATACAGGCTGGCATTTGGAATCCTTTTGATTGTATATGCTGCTTTCCGTTTTATGCGGTTCTTTCCAAGCAATAAAAGCAGATCATGAAAAAAGTACTCTACTTCCGGATAGTAATGATTTCAGTTGCACTCCTGGTCCTGGCATGCAGGGAAAGATCAGAGAAAGCTGCCGATGAAACGATTCTGACAGGTTCAACTACCATCGTTCTGGACGAAGCATTTCTGCCGATAGTTGAAGATGTGGCTACGGTATTCGAAAGCGATTACAATGCGAAAATAACCTTGAAACCCACTTCAGAGGCTGAGTCAGTGAATATGCTTATAAATCAATCAGTTAGCATTGCCATTTTGTCACGTCAGCTCGATTCTGCGGAAATCAATCTTTTTAAAAGCAAGAAAATCATTCCTAGACAGACAAAGTTCGGTTCTGATGCAATTGCCCTGATCCGGAGCCGTGAAAGCAACGATTCGTTACTGGATCCTGAGACATTGAGGCAATTCATTCGCGGAAATGACGTTAAGGGAATCGACGGTTTGGTCTTTGACAATGTCAACTCGGGTGCCGCACGCCAGCTTATGGAGTTCGCTGATGTTGCCAGTTTGCCGCAAAAGGCCTATTCATTTAAGACAAACCTCGAGGTAATCCGATACGTCGCTCATAATCGGGGCATGGTAGGTGTCGTCGGATTAAACTGGTTATCGCAGCCATCACCGGAGGTCGCTAGAGACATGAAGAATATAGAAGTCTTAAAGATCAAGAATATAAAAGGTGACTATGTACGCCCGTCACAAAATGCGCTTGCCGAGGGCAATTATCCTCTGGCACGTGATTTGTTTCTGGTCAATTGTCAAGGGTTCCAAGGTTTGGGAATGGGGTTCGCCTCATTCATCGCCGGCGAACGCGGACAAAGAATCATTTTAAAATCCGGCCTTCTGCCTGTCAGGATCCCTGGCAGAAAGATTATCACCAGGCCGGCAATAATCAAGAATACAAATAATTAAAAACAAAGCTATGAATAAAGCAAAAGTATTGACCATTGCATTTTCGGCATTTGCAGCAATCAGTTTCGGACAAGGTATCGACCAAGCGAAGAAAGCGATTGATGCGGAACAATACGAAAAAGCAAAGTCGCAACTTAAGGCTGCAATCCAAAGTAAACCATCCGATGGACGTGCAGCTTTTCTTTTGGGTGAAGTCTACTTGAGACAAAGCTCGCCCGATTCAGCAAAGATTTATTTTCAAAAGGGATTATCTGCTTCAGACGACGGCAATCTAAACCACATTGGACTCGGACAGATTGAGCTCGATAACGGGAACACTGCCGCGGCGGAAACGCATTTCAATCAGGCGCTGAAAGACATTAAGAAGAAAGATACCGAAGAACTGATCCATGTGGCAAGGGCTTACATGAATTCAGAAAAGCCAAACTATAAAAAAGCCATCGAATATCTGAAGCGTGCACAGACGGCGAATCCAAATGATGCGCAAGTTCAGCTGGCCTTGGGTGATGCATATTACGCAGATAAGAATCAAAATGACGCGTATGTCGCGTATCGAAAAGCATTAACGATCGATCCGTCGCTGATCCGGGCCAAGGTCCAGCAAGGCGTACTGTTGAAAGGCGCACGAGCATTTACTGAGGCAGTCAAGGCTTTTGATGCCGTTATCGCGAGCAATCCAAACTATGGTCCTGTGTACCGGGAGCTTGCTGAAACCTATTATCTGTGGGGAAATCAGGAACCTAAAAAATACGCTGAATACACCAAGAAAGCTCTGGAATTTTACGAGAAGTATATGGGTATGACCGATTATTCACTCGCTTCCAGAATGCGTCATGCAGACTTCCTGATTCTTAACAAAGACTATGCGGCGCTCGAAGCAGAAGCAAATAAGATGAAGGAAATCGATAAGGTCAATCCACGGATTCTAAGATATCTCGGATACTCAGCTTATGAGAATGGTAATACCGATGTTGCTTTGAGCTCACTTGAAGAATTTATTTCGAATCCGAAAAACAAAGTCATTGCGCGCGATTATCTATATCGTGGCCTGGCAAAAGTCAGAAAGGCAAGTCCAGCCGGAGCTGCGGTTGATGAGACGCTTTATGCAGCAGGTGTTGCTGATATCAAGAAGGCGGTTGAAATGGATATCAATATCACAAACGAACTGAACGAGATTGGGAAAAAAGCGTATGACGACAAGCAATTCAAGCAAGCTGCCGCAATTTTTGAAATCGCAGTCAGCAATCCAAACTCAAAGAATTTCCTGATCGATAACTTCTACCTTGGAAACTCGATCTATTACGATAACAACCGCAATGATGTAGTAAAGCCCGACCTGATAGCGCTTCAGAAAGCGGATACCGCATTTGCAAATGTAATCGCAGCGTCACCGACAACCCAGGATGCATACCTTTTTAAAGCGCGCACCAACAGGATGATGGAGAATGATGCAGCAATGGCAAAGCACTATGAAGAGTTTCTTACGGTAATCAATGAAAAGGGACCGGAGGAAGTTGCGAAGAACAAAGGCAAGATCATCGAAGCTTACAATAATATAGGTGCGCATTACGCAAACACCGACAAAACCAAAGCACTCGAATATTTCAATAAAACACTGGCACTCGATTCGGCGAACGCATATGCAGCGGAGGCGATCAAATCACTTCGATAAAATTCAAGTTTAAGAAAGCCGGCAAATTTGCCGGCTTTTTTTATGTATTGCCAAATTAACCCAGAAAAATATTCAGCGTATCTTTGCGCTTTATTATGATGATACAGCAAAATTTACAAATAGCAGTCGAAAAAGGAATTATGCTGCCTTTGATGGAAGAATTTTATACCATTCAAGGCGAAGGATTTCATACAGGGACGGCGGCATATTTTGTTCGGCTCGGCGGGTGCGATGTCGGTTGTCATTGGTGCGATGTAAAAGAAAGCTGGGATGCTTCGTTACATCCGCCGACGGATATTGAAGAAGTAGCAGATCGCGCACAGCACCATGCAAGAATCGCGGTTATCACAGGAGGCGAACCATTAATGTACGATTTGACTGAATTGACGGCGAGGCTTCGGATGAAAGGTGTGCGAACGCATATCGAGACATCCGGTGCATATAAATTGTCGGGCAACTGGGATTGGATCTGTCTTTCGCCAAAAAAGACCAAACTGCCGGTCGCCGAAGTTTATGACGCGGCTGATGAACTGAAAATAATTGTTTTTAACAGGCACGATCTGATTTTTGCTGAAGATCAGGCAGCGAAAATGAATAAGGATGCTGTTTTGTTCCTGCAGCCTGAATGGTCAAAGAAAGAGGAGATGATGCCATTGATCATCGATTATGTGATGAACAATCCTAAATGGAGAATTTCATTGCAAACGCATAAATATCTCAATATTCCCTAACTTGAATCTTAATTTTTGCAATATCTTAGCTACTATAAATTCAATTTAAAAAGATGAAAAAATTATTGGTTGTATTGGCGATATTTCTCGCTTCACAAATGACTTTTGCGCAGGATGAAGCGTTTAAGAAGGATGTTATCAAAGTTCTTAAGCTTAATGGCTCCGATGCGCAGATGAAAATGGCAAAAGATCAGCTGCTGAAAATGATCCCAGCCGAAAAACAAGCTGGATTTATCGTCGAATTCGACGCGACGCTTCCGGCATTGTACGACAAAATGGCACAAGTGTACATGGAAACATATACAAAAGACGACATTAAGGCGATGCTCGCATTCTACGATAGCCCGGTCGGGAAGAAAATGGCATCGAAAAGTGAGGAAATTCTTCAAAAGACGCAAACCGCAGCTCAGGAATGGGGCCAGGGTTTGCAGGCCATGATGATGAAATACATGCAATAATAGAAATCCCGGAAACGGGATTTTTTATTTATAAGGAAATCCGCGCCAAATAGTCGAAGTGTTCGCCCTCGCAAATCAAATCACACTTCATTTGTACTGACTCGCTAATTTCCTGAAGCGAATCAAAATCAATATAGAGCCAGTCAAAAGGAACTTCCGATTCACCTTTATACGAAACGTAAAATGTAAGTTCGCCGTAATAATGACCGCCCGGAATCCATTTTCCGCCATCCGCATCATCATCGAACATATAAATGATGTCTGAACTGTCGAGCAAAATTTGTCCGCCGGGATTTAATAGGTCAGCCAATTTCGTCAGCAAGGCGGGCACGTTCTCGATTTTTCCACAAATTCCGGCGCCATTCATCATCAGTAAGATCGTGTCGAATGTGTCGCCTGAGAACTTTGAAATATCCTCGCAAACTGGATTCCTGAGCCCACGCAGTTTGCATGCTTCTATTGCCGACGCAGAGATATCCAATGAAACTACTTCCAGGTTTTTTCGATTCTGAAGGTACAAACTGTGGCTGCCCGCACCACATCCGACATCGAGCACTTTTCCAAAACTAAGCTGCAAAGCCTGTTTTTCGATTTCAGGCATATCGTCATATGACCTGAATAAATAAGCAACATCCAATTCATCAGCTTCTGAAATCGAGGTTTCGGTTCTTAATGGTTGCGGATTATTTTTCGTCTGATAATCAAGGATTGCCTTGCCAAATAAGTCTTTCATGATGTATTGTCTTGCAATAAAGCGTAATTTTGCCGATTAATTTTAGTGCTGTGGAATCACTGGGGAATTTATCACAAATTGCTAAGGAGAAACATCCGGAAAACAAAAAATTCTTTGACAAACTCAAAAAGAAGCCGCCAAAGAATCTTGATTATCTGATGCAGGAACTTCATCAATCGGAATTTGAACGTACCGATTGCCTGACCTGTGCGAATTGTTGTAAAACTACCGGGCCGCTTTTTACGCCGGCTGATGTTGAACGCATTTCGAAATACCTTAAACTAAAACAGCAGGATTTCATTTCCAAATATCTTCGGATCGACGAAGAAAATGACTATGTGCTTCAGCAATTGCCCTGTTCATTTCTTGCTGCCGACAACGCTTGTCTTATCTATGACGAACGTCCGAAAGCTTGTCGGGAATTTCCTCACACTGACCGTCGGAAATTCCAGCAAATTTCTGCAATTACATTAAAGAACATTCCGGTTTGCCCGGCCACTTATCGCATCGTGGAAGAAATGAAGCGTCGGATCTCGATTTAACTATACGAACATATAGTCGTCGTTCATGTGTTTTAGCTCCGTTTTGCGGCCGCCAACATATTTTACGAGTGCATCGATTGCCTGTTCGATGTAATTAATCGCCAATTCCACGTATTCCTTTGCTTTATTGAGCCATTCGATTCCCTGCTCGATATAACCGTTCAACATTCGCACGAATCGTTGCAATTCGTCCATGTATTTCAAGAGAAATTCAGCTGCTTTCATAACGTTGTTTTTAGTTTTTACTAAAATAACAAATGTTAAAAAGAAGGCGCTCAATACATCTCATAAACTTTTCTTATTTTTTTGAAATTTTCCAGTCCTGAAGCCCAGGTGCCGCGAATTTCGTCCTCTGTCATTCCGTTTTCCAACTGCTGCCTTAATTTT
>CBDUBP010000113.1:0-7635 GCA_965365415.1 uncultured bacterium
GCGCCTCGATTCCTGTCCACACGCCTGTTGTAACGGTCGTCCACTGGCTAAAATCATTGAGGTTTGGATTTGTGATGTCGGCTCGCCTGATCCCGAAATTCGTCGCGGCGTATATAAATCCGTTGAAGACGGTGCTTTGTGAAACGATGATCTCATCGCCATTGTCGCCAATAAAGTAAGTGTCGCCAAAAAGCAGCGTCGCGAGATTGTACTGGACGATCCCAAAATCGCACGAGACGTAAACAATACCATTGTGCTCGGTAAAATGGTTGACTTTCTTGATGTTCGGCGGAAGCTGTTTGTTGATGATATCGACAACGTTGATCATCGTGTCGTCGGCTTCATTGATGACGATTATAAGCCCGTTCTCATAACCCACCATGGTCCTGTTGAAAGCCATGCTGTGATAAAGCGCCGTAATCGTCTGCCCAGAAAGCCCGTCGATCGTATTTGTGGTTTTGAGGACGTTTGTTGCGAGGTTTTTCGAGAAAAGCGCATTTTCGGCGGCGGCGAAAAATTCGTTGTCTGACTGCGAAATATCCTTTATCTCGTTATAAGAAAAATATCCTTTCCACGACTGGTTTTCCTGTGCCGTAACCGCGCAAAAACATCCGAGGATGAAGAATAAGAAATACCTCATAACAACTGTTGAATTGACAAATATAAGGAGTTTCTCTATTGTAAATCCGCGTACAAACGGCTAAAATCGATTTTAACCGAATGATTTCGTGGACTCATGACAATCGCCCGAATTGTTTGCGATCAGATAATAAAGCAGGAACGGAATGCAGAAAATCATATAGGTAATGTCGGCACGTGACTGATAGAAGGCGGCGTCAAAACTTTCGGTGACCGTTTTATAGACAATGTGGAGACTCGCTGTAAGAAATAAAACCAATCCGCTGTAAAACCAGACATCGGATTTGCGAACCACAAATAAAGAAATTACAAAGGAAGCGGCGATACAAAGGGCCGACAATTCAATTGGCAGCAGGACATTCGACTGTATAATAAATGGGTTCATCATCAGGAATTGATCCCATTTCCCGATGACGAATGGCAAGAATGTCAGCACAAAAATACAAATGGCGACAACGCCAACCTGAATCAGTTGAACAAATGTCAACAGCCTCGATCTGAGCGCATAGATTCCCGCGATAATGTATGTGATGACAAACACGTTGCGAATCGACATAAACAAACCGATCAGAATTCCGGCAAGCGCTAACTGCGTAAAATTTTGTTTGGGTTGCAGAAAATAAATAATCGAGATCAGCACGAGCAACGCGTTTAGTGCAAGGTTGCTTCTGCAAATTACCTCGTACATCAAGGGAAGCGTGAACACAAATAACAGCAATAGTACCAAACCAAAATTCTTCGCGATCTGTCTCCATCGGAGTATGAAAATAAAAGCTGCAACGGCTAATAACGAAAACAGCCCCAGTTCGCCGATCAAATAAAACGGAAGTGCCAGAATAAAATAAAAAGGCATTGGCCCGGGTTTATTCCCCATGTGTGATTCGGCAAAATAAACGTAATCGCCGCGGAAGAAATTTTCCCAATACGACGCAATCACGCTCCATCGATCAACATTCAATGATTCAAACGGAACTTTTGAAAAGAGAAAAATAAAGGCGACCACATAGGCACCAAAAAGGTAGATGTCGAAATTCTTAATTTTCGACAATTTTGATCCGATCTGACGTTTGTATTGCCAGATCAAAAGATAATTGAGTGTCAGGCCAATTGCCCAGATCAAAGAGTAGTCGCTTATCCGCGAGAGGTATTTTTCGGCAAAGGCGAAATTGATGAAGAAAAAAATAAAGAGTGATATCTTTTGCTTCACCTTTTTTACTTGAATAATTTCGATTTCGCGATGTTGTTACGATGCAGGAAATATTGAAACGATGTTCGCAGAACGCCCAGTCCATATTTGACGCTTCGGCTGAAATTGATCGACGACGCATCGTCAAAATATTTGGTCGGGCACGTGATCTCCGCGACTTCAAATCCTTTTGCGAAAATCTGCGCAAGCATCTGGTTGTCGAAGATAAAATCATCGGAATTATTGCTGAGATCTATCGCCTTTAAAACCTGTCGGCTAAACGCCCGATAACCTGTGTGATATTCCGATAACTTTTGTCCCATCAAAACATTTTGGGCAAAAGTCAAAAAGCGGTTGGAAATGTATTTATATACCGGCATTCCGCCTTTCAAAGCGCCTTTTCCCAAAATCCTCGAGCCGATGACAACAGGATAAACCTCGTTTGCGATCAGGTAGCTCATCGAATGGATCAGTTTAGGCGTATACTGATAATCCGGATGAAGCATGATGACGATGTCGGCATTTAAAGAAATTGCGGTCTCATAACAGGTTTTTTGATTTCCTCCGTAACCTTTATTACGATCGTGGCGGATGATGTGCTTAATTCCGATCGATTTCGCAACTTCTATCGTATTGTCGGGACTGAAATCATCAACAAGCACGACATCATCAACGATATCAAACGGGATCTCGCTGTATGTCTGAATAAGTGTCTTGCCCGCTTTATAAGCCGGCAGAACCACTACAATCTTTTTATCGTTTATCATCTGAAAAAAAATGCCCTCCAATAACCTTGAAGGTATTGGAAGGCATCAAGATATTGAAATCCTCTGACAAATTAACTTTTCCTGCGGTTTTCCCGTACTTGCACAAATCCGGGAAGTTTTACCTTCGGGTTGTGGGTAGGGGAAGCATGGGTTTAACCCTATGAAAAAAAAAATAATCTGCGCTGAGGTTAAAAAAAAATTAACTGTCTGCGGTCGGTTTAACGGTCATGGAATTAAACTGCACCTTGCGCCAGCATCGCATCGGCGACCTTTACGAATCCGGCGATGTTCGCTCCTTTGACATAATCAACATAACCTGCTCCGTCCGATCCGTATTTCACGCATGATGAATGGATGTCGAGCATGATGCGTTTCAATCTTTCATCAACTTCTTCAGCTGTCCAGCTCAAACGAAGCGAGTTTTGTGACATTTCAAGACCTGAAGTCGCAACGCCACCGGCATTACTTGCTTTTCCTGGGGCAAAAAGGATTTTGGCGTTCTGGAAAACGGTTACCGCTTCCGGTGTCGATGGCATGTTTGCACCTTCGGCAACACAGAAACATCCGTTATTGACAAGCGCTTCGGCTTCTTCCTTATTCAATTCATTTTGAGTCGCACATGGAAGCGCGATGTCGCATTTAACTTCCCATGGACGATTTCCTGAGATGAATTTTGCAGCAGGGTATTTATTGACGTAATCGCTGATTCGTCCGCGGTTTACGTTTTTGATCTCCATGATGTGAGCGAGTTTCTCGGCATCGATTCCGGCTTCATCGAAAATGTATCCTGACGAATCCGACATTGTAACGACTTTACCTCCAAGCTGAGTTGCTTTCTGTACGGCAAATTGTGCCACGTTGCCCGAACCTGATACAACGACCGTTTTGCCTTCGAAAGACTCACCGCGTGTTTCAAGCATTGATTGCGCGAAATAAACATCGCCATAACCTGTCGCTTCCGGACGGATCAGCGATCCACCAAAGGAAATCCCTTTTCCGGTAAGGACGCCCGTAAATTCGTTGCGAAGACGCTTGTATTGCCCGAACATATATCCAACCTCACGTCCTCCAACACCGATATCACCCGCAGGAACGTCGGTATCGCCACCGATATGCTTCGCAAGCTCGGTCATGAAAGCTTGGCAAAAACGCATGATCTCGTTTTCAGATTTTCCTTTAGGGTCGAAATCGGAACCACCTTTTCCGCCACCCATTGGCAGCGTGGTAAGGCTGTTTTTGAATGTCTGCTCGAATGCAAGAAATTTAAGGATCGAGAGGTTTACCGATGGATGGAAGCGAATTCCTCCTTTGTATGGCCCGATGGCAGAATTCATCTGGATGCGGTAGCCGCGGTTTACCTGGATATCACCGTTGTCGTCTGTCCAAACGACGCGGAAAGTAATGATGCGCTCGGCCTCGACCATGCGCTCGAGAAGCATTTTATTCTGATATTTTTCGTTCTTTTCGATAAAAGGAATGATGGTTTCCGCAACTTCGTGGACCGCCTGCATAAACTCAGGCTCGTTCGGATTCCGCTTGGCTACTGCCGCAACAAATGACTCGATACTTTGTGACATGATTAAGTTGGATTTTGCTTTAAGAAAACGTTTTCGTTTACAGCGGACAAATATACGGGGATAAAATAAAGGTGCAATTGAGATTTGTTTTTTACGAAAGATTTTTTTACAGATTTATAATTCGGTGTGGTTAAATCCGTTCATAACGCATAACAATTGCTTTGTCGCGCCCACGTACGCCGCGTAAAATTTAATTTTTTTTAGAAGTGATTGATGTTTTTATATATTTGTCAGGAATTGTAAATACTTTAAAAACAATGCCCAAGTACATACTCATAACCTGCCTGCTGCTGTCTGGTTTTCTGAATAAGACCGCTGCGCAGTTCGGATTTTCACATGAAGTAGGTGTTATCTTAGGCCCTGTGGCACTGCAGTCTGACTATGGCGAAAGGCACGATTTTAAAACCAATTCCGGAAACACAGGTTATGGGATCGGTATCATTCACTACCTCAACTTCTCTTACAAAGCAGAGTGTAACTGTTACACTCCCGAAACCTATTTTAATGACCATTTCAAGTTGCGGAGCGAGCTGTCATATAACAAAACCGACCTTCAGCATTTCGGGGAATGGGTAAAAGACGAACGAACTTCACTGTTTGCAAATCAATTGCGTGGAATGCGCGGAAGTGCGTCGATCACTGATATCGGCATGCAGCTGGAATACTTTCCATTGAGCATCCGTGATTTCTCTTCAACAATCGGTGCATGGGCGCCTTTTGTAAGCCTTGGTGCTCACTTTTCATTTTACGATCCGGAAGCTTATTCGACCCTTGGTCCGCTCGATACCCCGATTTCGACACCCGTAAAATATTTTGGTGCAACAACAAATGATGGCGGGACCGTGTGGTCGGTTGTCAGCAGCGTCGGTACACGTTACAAACTCACTGAACTTTCCGATTTGATGGTCGACCTTCGACTTCAATATTATTTCTCCGACTGGGTTGACGGGCTTCGTCCTGACCCGGATGTCTACAAAGAGAATAAAGCAAATGATTGGAATGTTTGGTTTAATGTTGGGTATATTTATTATATCAATTAGAAATTTGAAGATTTGAAGATTTGATATAGACTTCATTATTGAATATTATACATAAAAAAAGAAGCATCTAGATTATTAGATGCTTCTTTTTTTTCTTCATTCTCAAATTCTCAAATCTTCAAATTAATTTAACGCCTGTCTCAAATCCTCAAGTAAATCATCAATATCCTCAACACCAACTGACAAACGAACCAAATCGTCTGAAATCCCGTTTTCACGGCGTTTGTCTTCCGGTATTGATGCGTGTGTCATCAGCGCGGGATGATTGGCGAGCGATTCGACGCCGCCGAGTGATTCTGCAAGCGTAAATACTTTTAATCTTTCAAGGAAGTTTATCGCATCTGCTTTTGCACCCGATTTGAAGACAAACGATACCATTCCGCCGAACCCGCTCATTTGCTTTCTTGCAATCTCGTGGAATGGATGGTCTTTCAGTCCGGGATAAAACACTTTCCCGATTTTAGGGTGATCATTTAAAAATGCCGCGACCTTTTCTCCGTTTTCACAATGGCGCTGCATTCGCAGGTGAAGTGTCTTAATTCCGCGAAGCACCAGGAACGAGTCCATCGGGCCAAGCGTGGCTCCCGTGGCAAATTGCTGGAAATGCAGCTGTTCGCCTAGTGCTTTGTCCTTAACGATCAGAGCGCCCGCAATAACGTCTGAATGACCTCCGAGATATTTTGTGGCAGAATGCATGACGATGTCGGCACCAAGATCTAATGGCCTTTGCAGATATGGCGTTGCAAATGTATTGTCGACCGCAAACCAGATATTTGATTTCTTTGCAATATCCGCAATGGCTTTGATGTCGGCCAGCTTCATCAGCGGATTCGTCGGCGTTTCCACCCAGATAAGTTTTGTGTTTTCGTTGATCAGTTTTTGAAGGCCTTCGAGGTCATTCATGTCGACGAAATGGAATTTCAGTCCCGAATCCTTGTAAATGCGAGTGAACATCCGGTAGGTTCCGCCATACAGATCATCCATCGCGATGATCTCGTCGCCGCTTTTAAATGAGCGAAGAACGCAATCCGTTGCTGCAAGTCCGGAAGAAAATGCGAGTCCGCGCACACCATTTTCGATGCTAGCCAAAGAATCTTCCAATGCGGTCCTGGTTGGGTTTCCCGCACGGCTGTATTCATAATCCCCAACGGGCTGTCCGGGTGTTTTCTGAAGGTAAGTCGACGTCATGTAAACAGGTGGCATCACCGCGCCTGTCGTTGGCTCCGGATGCTGCCCGCCATGTATTGTTTTCGTGTTGAATTTCATGATTTGTGGTTTTATGCAAAGATAGAAATAGAGTTTAGATGTTTAGAAGTTTAGAGGTGTATAGAATTCGAGAAAAGATTGCGACAGGGATGGAAGCGGCATCCTCACTTTTAAATAGCGCGCAGCAGTTTTTTAAAAGTGAGAGATAGCGGACAGCCCGGCCGTTCGCCAAAAGCTATAAAAACTTGCGGATCGACAACATCATTCCCGTGTGCGTGCCTTCGTGATAATAATTAAATGCCATGGCATCGGCGCTGTTTTGGATCGTGTAGCCGGACATGGTGGTAAATTCCTGATACTCCTGGAAAATGCCGTCGCGAAAATCCTCACGGACTTTGTCGAGTGTCGTAAATAAAAGTTCCCTGATTTCGGCAATTTCGGCATCGGATACGATTCCTTCAGGCTTTGTTCCGCGTTTATATTTCTCGACCATTTCATCTGAAATCATCATCGGGAGCCCGGCGAGTTTGTAAACAAGCATCTGCTGGACCACAATGATGTGTCCGATATTCCAGATAATGTTGTTGTTGAATCCTGTCGGGATCCTGTTCAGCTGTTCGGATGTGTAGTTTTCGAGGAATTTCACGATTGAGTTTCGGGATGTTTGAGTGATGTCGAAGATGGCCTGCATATTTCAGATTTTGATATAAAAATAGACAATTTGGACGCAATTGATTTCCTTTGTGCTCCCGAAAGGATTTTTCGGTGGACTTATAAATAAAATTGACCGATGGACAAGGTTTATCTGCTTTCAACCTGTGATACATGCCGCAAAATAATGGCGTCGCTGCCTAAAAATGATCTTCAAATTATCGACATAAAAAAGGATCCGCCGACAGCCGCGGAAATCGACGCCCTGGCGAAACTGGCGGGCAGTTATGAGGCGCTGTTCAGCAGGAAAGCCACTTTGTACAAAACATACGGACTAAAAGACAAAAAGCTTTCAGAAAAGGATTTTCGAAAGTACCTGCTTGAACATTATACTTTTTTGAGCCGTCCCGTTTTCGTGATCGATGGAAAGATCTACATCGGAAACTCGAAAGCAAATGTCGAACACGTGATTTCGGCGTTATCCTGATGTCGGGACGTACTCTTGCCCTGATTGCCGCCACATTCGTTTCGATCATATACGGCCTGACCTTCACCATTGCCAAGGACGT
>CBDUBP010000114.1:0-7616 GCA_965365415.1 uncultured bacterium
CGCCAGGTTTTCATCCTGGTAACAGGGGTTCGATTCCCCTACGGACTACATAATTAAAAATTTATTTTTCAAAACAAATGGCAAATCATAAGTCAGCCCTTAAGAGAATCCGCACAAACGAAAAGAGAAGGGTATTAAACAGGTATCAGCATAAAACGACTCGTAACGCGATCAAAGCGCTTAGGATGTCTACTGATAAATCGGATGCTGCTTCAAAACTCGCAGGTGTCATCTCAATGATCGATAAACTTGCCAAGAAAAACATCATCCACGACAACAAGGCTTCAAACCTTAAATCGAAACTTACAAGGCACGTTGCTAAATTGTAATTAGCCTTTGCGCTTAAATAAGAAAGCTCCTTTTCGGGAGCTTTTTTATTTTATTTAAATTTCGACTTTATCTCGTCCAGCATTTCTGTGGTAATTGGTTTCGACATGAATTCCATCACCATCGGATAACTTTTCGCCTTCTCCACATCCTGCGGATCGATGGTCGACGACAGCACGATCACCTTTACTTCATTGAATACATTTGCATACGTTCCCTTGCAGAAATTATCGAGGAATTCCCAGCCGCCCATAACCGGCATGTTCAGATCCAGCAATATCAATTCCGGATATTTCTGATCGTTATGCATGATCAGGCTGTCGAAATAATGAAGCGCTTCCTCACCGTTGGTCGCCGAGTCGGTCACTTTTGAAAAATCGGCCTTGGCGATGACCTTCCGGCATAACATCAGCGTAATTGGATCGTCGTCGACGCAGAGAATCTTGTCAAGCATTCGTATTTGCTTTAAAAGTTAAAGTAAATGTCGTTCCCTTGTTGACCTCACTCTGCACCGTAATGCTTCCGCCCATGGTTTCAACCTGCGATTTCACAAGGTAAAGTCCCAGACCTTTACTGTCAGGATAATTATGGAATCTTTGGTAAAGCCCGAAAATCTTGTCGCCGTTGCGCTCCAGATCGATTCCGATTCCATTGTCCTTAAATGTAAGGATGATATTATTTCCAACCTGCTTCGATGAAATGAAGATCTTAAGCTGCCTGTTCGTTGCGCGATACTTGATGGCATTGGTCAGCAAATTAAGCAGGATGCTTTCGAGATAGGCCTTGTTGATGTTAAGGATCGAAACGCGTTCAAGTTCTATCTTTATGATCGGCTTATGCACCGAGATCATAAAGCTCAATTGATTGAAAACGTTTTCAAATACATCTTTGATCAGAACTTCCTCTTTCTGAATCGATGGATTGTCCTTAATGATAACAACCCTCACAAGATCATTGATCGTCTCATTGAGTAAGTGCGTCGATTTTGTAAATCCATTCAAGATTTCACGTAATTCAGCATTTTCAACGGGTATGTCCTGCATCAGGTTTAAAAGACCGGTCAAATTCGACAGTGGTGCACGTAAATTGTGAGAAGTGATGTACGAGAATTGTTTCAGATCCTTGTTGTTTTGCGTCAGCTCACGGATCAGTTGCTCTTTCTCCTTTTCCTGTTTTTTCTCCTCGGTGATATCACGCTGGATGGAAATCCAATGAGAATGTTCTCCTTCCTTGTTTGTAATTGGGATCATCGAAAAATTAACCCAATATTCCTCGCCATTTTTGCGATGGTTTAACGTCTCGAACTTGTATTCTTTTTTGTTCTTTAACGCTTCGGATAATTTCGCGATTTCATTTGCGATCGATTTTCGGCCCATGAATATCGCCGGTGATTTTCCTACGACTTCTTTGGCCTTGTAACCCGTCATATGTGAAAAAGCCGGATTTACGAATACAATTTTCGGTATGCTTCGATTTGATTTCTCGGCTTCGGTGATGATGACCGAATCTTTTGTCTGCGTGACCACGGTTTCAAGCAGCTTAAGCCGCTGTTCTTCCTGTTTCTGCCGCGTGACGTCCTGCATCGCACCGATCATCCTGATGGGTTTTCCATCGCTGTCTTTTACCAGGAATCCCCGGTCGAAGACATATTTGTATGTCCCGTCCGCACATGCGAAACGGTACTCATCCTGCCATTTTTCAACTTTCTCCTCAAGGAAATTATACAGTTTGACGGCCATTCTGATTGAATCTTCCGGATGAACCCTGTCAAACCACCATTTCGAGGTATTGCCCACATCTTCTTTCTTATACCCAAAAACTCCCTGGATTCCCTTGTTCCATGAGAAGCCGTCTTCTTGTATTTTCCAATCCCAAATCGTGTCGCTGGTCGCTTTTGCAACTATATCGTAACGTTCTTTGGCACTTTCCGTTTCCTCAAGTGAATTGCGGTTCTCAATGAGGATGCCGATCAGATTCGTCGCTCTTTCGATCAGGTATTTTTCCTGTTCCGTCGGCTTTCGCGGCTGCTTGAAATGCAGCGTGAGCGCAGCCGTTACCTTTGAAGTTCTTTTCCTGACCGGCACCGTCCAGCAGGCTACATATGCAAACTGCCGGACCGACTCAAATTGATATTTCCAGTTCACATCTGTTTCGAGATTCTCGATGTAGATCGCTTTCCCGCTATGGATTGCGGCGCCGCATGCACCGGCTTCGGGGCCAACACCCTGTTCTTCGATCGACCTTATATAGTTGCTATTCACATGCTGACCGGCAATATGGCGTAAGCTCTGGTTTTCCCCATGTGACAAGATTGCACCGTGTGACTCGGGAATGAGGGACTCCACATTTGAAACCAACTTATTCAAAACGTAATCAAATGCGATCTTTGGATTTGCATTCAGCTCATAGATCTCTTTCTCGAACTCAAGCAGTGTCGACTGGAATTTCCTCATCGTGATGTCGTGCATGGCACCGACTTTTCGCACGGGAACTCCGTCATTCCAAATGATATTGAACCTGTCGAGGATGTCGGCATACGTTCCGTCACTCTTCCTGAATTTGTATTCGATCTCAAAGTGTGTTTCGGAAGGATCTTCGACGGTTTTGTTCATCGCCTCGAATACCTTTTCGCGCTCGTCAGGATGAAGGCTGTTGCGGAAGAAATCTATATCCGTTTGGTGATTCGGGAATTCATATCCAAAAAGTGCGGAATAACTCGAACCTGATATATAGATGTTTCTCGTTTTAAAATCGTAATCGTAAATGGCATCGCTGGTCGCCTTTGCGATGGTTTCAAATCTTTCCCTGGATTCGCGAAGTTTTCTTTCACTGTCCACCCGTTCGGTCACATCGCGAGAATTCACTGCAAAGCCTCCGATATCAGTATCGTCTATTGCATTTGTTATAATCGATTCGAACCAGACCCAATGCCCGTTTGCATGACGGAAACGGAACGGCTGCGAGAAAACCCGCCGCGTTTTCAGCAAGTTTTTATACAGGCGGATCGTGCGATGATAATCGTCGGGATGAAGATAATCAATGATGTTGCAGCCCGTTAGTGTTTCATTTGAATAACCAAGAATCGTTTCGTGATTCGGGCTCACATAAATGAATTCACCGTCTGGCGACAGGATCGTGATCAATTCGCCACCTTCCTGTATCAGGAATTTAAATCGCTTTTCGCTTGCTTCAAGTGCGCGCTCCGAACGCAATCGCTGTGTAACATCGAGGCTCAGAACCAGTCTTGCCTTTTTATTGTCGATCAGGATCTCGCTGCTCTCGATCTGCACGTCGATCACTTTACCATTTTTCTTGGTGTGCCTGAAAATACCACTTGCAGATTGCCGATTCTGAATTCGCAGCTTTTCGACTGCATGATACATGTGGCTGATATCCTGAGCGGGCCTGATGTCTGCAATTGTCATGTCTAAAAATTCCGCCACAGAGTAACCGTATTGACGCGATGCCGCGTCATTGACATATAGGAACTTCAGTGTTTCAAGATCATAGATCCACATCGGCACCGGGCTTGCCTGGAATACTGTACGATACTTTGCCTGAGAATCCTGGATCCTCTTCAGGTTCTTTTGGCGCTCAATGCTATAGGTAATGCTTTTATACAAAGCCGAAGCAGTCAGTTCATCCTTGACGATATAATCTGCAATACCATCGGATAGCCATCCCGGGTTCTTGATGCTGATCTCATTTGCGATCAGGAAAATAACCGGAATCTGCTCCGCAATTTTTTTCATGTCGGAGACCAAAGCTTCACCAGTGATGTCGGGCAGCGTGAGGTCGATGAGGATTACATCCGGACGGTTTTGAGACGACAGCAGTTCCTTCGCCTGCGAATAAGTCTGCGCATGGCGGATTACGGGCGATGCGAATCTCTCAGACAATAAGTCTTCAATCTTTGCGAAATCGCGTGTATTGTCCTCAATGACAAGTATGTTGAAATCTGAATCGATCGCTATCATAAATCCCGGCGTAGATTATCGCATGCAATGCAGTTCGCATCAAATGCGGCAGGCTTCGTCATAAAATCAGCATCATTTCCTGAATCAGGCGGCATTGTAAAGGTGGTCATTTCGTTTAATTTGGGTCCGACAAATATATGTAAACTAACTATTTCTCTGTATTTGGCAATCGTTTTATATCCAACGTTTTCCAATGAAATCCGAAGTCATATTTTTAGGAAGGCAATTCTTGTTAAGAAAAACCCTGATTGCGTAATTGGTTAAAAATAAAGATTAATTGCGTTCGCATCCGTAATCAAAAAACCAACTTGTCAACATAAATATGCACTATTTTTTGATGGATTTAATCAAAAAATAAAGCATACCTTTGCACCCTAAAATTTTGAGATGGAGTCTATAAGGAATATTGCGATCATCGCACACGTCGACCACGGAAAAACAACATTGGTCGACAAGATCATGTATCATTGCCAGCTTTTTCGTGAAAACGAGAACACCGGCGATCTGATTCTCGACAACAACGATCTTGAGCGTGAGCGCGGGATTACAATTACTTCAAAGAACGTATCGGTAGTTTATAAAGGAACTAAGATCAATATCATCGATACTCCGGGTCACGCCGATTTCGGTGGGGAAGTGGAGCGCGTACTGAACATGGCCGACGGCGTTTTGCTTCTTGTTGACGCGTTCGAAGGTCCGATGCCGCAAACGCGGTTCGTACTTCAAAAAGCAATCGACCTTGGACTGAAGCCATGCGTCGTTATTAATAAAGTCGATAAGGAAAACTGTACCCCGGAAGAAGTACACGAGAAAGTATTCGATCTCATGTTCGAACTCGGTGCCGAAGAATGGCAACTGGATTTCCCAACAGTATACGGATCGGCAAAACAAAACTGGATGTCGGACGACTTCCGAAACAAGACCGAAAACATCGAGCCGCTTCTCGACATGGTACTCACGCACGTTCCTCCGCCAAAAATTTCTGAGGGAACGCCGCAAATGCTGATCACGTCGCTTGACTTCTCATCATTTACCGGACGGATTGCGATCGGAAGGCTGCAACGCGGGATGCTTAACGAAGGAATGAATATTTCTTTGGTGAAGCGCGATGGAAAGATCATCAAATCAAGAATTAAAGAACTTCATACATTCGAAGGGCTTGGACGAAAAAAAGTGACTTCAGTAGTTGCAGGCGATATCTGTGCAATCGTTGGTTTGGAAGGTTTTGAGATCGGTGATACAGTTGCCGATTACGAAAATCCTGAAGCGCTGACGACGATCGCAATCGACGAGCCTACGATGAGCATGCTTTTCACGATCAATGATTCGCCATTCTTTGGAAAAGAAGGAAAATTCGTGACATCACGTCATATCAAGGACCGTCTGGCTAAAGAACTTGAAAAGAACCTCGCTCTTCGCGTGGGTGAAACAGGAAGCGCCGATAAATTTATGGTCTTCGGACGTGGCGTTCTCCACTTGTCGGTCTTGATCGAAACAATGCGCCGCGAAGGTTACGAACTCCAGATCGGCCAGCCACAAGTCATCATCAAAGAGATCGATGGCGTCAAATGCGAACCAGTCGAAGAACTTACGATCGACCTCCCCGAACATCTTTCGGGCCGTGCGGTCGAATTCGTTTCGCTTCGTAAAGGTGAAATGCTCAGCATGGAAACCAAAGGCGAGCGGATGATCATCAAATTCCTGATTCCATCACGCGGAATCATCGGATTGCGTAACCAATTGCTTACGGCAACTGCGGGTGAAGCGATCATGTCGCACCGATTCCTGGAATACCAGCCGTTCAAAGGTGAGATTCCCGGACGTGTCAACGGATCGTTGATCTCAATGGAGAATGGAAAAGCTATTCCTTATTCGATAAACAAACTTCAGGATCGCGGTAAGTTTTTCGTCGATCCGAACGAAGACATCTATGAAGGACAGGTCGTGGGCGAAAATTCACGCGGCGACGATATGACCATCAACATTACAAAGACAAAGCAGCTTACTAACTTCCGTTCGGCAGGCGCCGACGATAAAACGAGAATTGTTCCGGCGATCAAATTCTCGCTTGAAGAAGCACTTGAATATATTCAGAAAGACGAATATGTCGAAGTGACGCCAAAGTCCATCAGGCTGCGGAAGATCTACCTCAATGAAAACGACAGGAAGCGGTTCAAGATCGCCTAAATAAAAAAGCCATCGAATTCGATGGCTTTTTTATTATATCTAAAATCTAAAAATCTAAAATCTAAATTCCAGAATCTAAAATCTAATGATCTCCTACTTTCCCAACAGAAAGAATATCGGCTGATCAAGCCTCGCGGCCCAGGCTTCTTCCGAATGATCCAATCCTTCAAATTCCTTCGTGATCCAATTCGCGCTCGTATAACCTTTCTTTTTCATGACCTCGTCGGCTTTTTTCTGAAAAGGTCTGTATGATGCGTCAAGAGTTTCGGTCCCGTGATCGAAATATATCTTGTGATTTTTAGGCGAAGGCAAACTCTTGTCCATATAAGCAAAGAATGCATTTGGGATCGGATTGTTTTCCGTTTCAAAAACGCCCGGCCAATGTGTTGAGATGCACGCAGCGCCACCAAAAATTTCAGGATATTCGCAGATCGCATAAAGCGAAATCAATCCGCCCATACTCGATCCGGCAATGAAAGTGTTCGCCATATCGGTCTTTACGGAATATGTCTTATCAATGAAAGGTTTAAGTTCCGTAACGATGAATTTCAAATAATTATCGGAATTAACTTTCCCCTGAAACAGTGGCGTACCACCATCAAGTTTGACTTCATAAAGTGAATCCTGCTGTTTTTCAGGCAGCGATTCAAACGGTTTTTGCGGGAAATAATCAGCATGGCGGCTTTTTGAAAGGCTTGCGATTCCTACAATGATAAATTTCTGGGTCGCATCTTGGTCGATCATCGCCGCAGCGACCTCGTCTGCCTGCCACTCCTGCTTGTTCCATGTCTTCGACGGATCGAACAACATTTGTCCGTCATGCATATAAAGCACCGCGTATTTCTCATTTTTCGAATAACCGTTAGGCAACCAGACATCCACATTCCGTGGCGCAACGAATTGCGATTTGAAGTTCTCGTGCCGCTTTACCGAACCGGAGTATACGTTGATTTCCTGCCCTTGCGTAACGACTGCGATCAAAATCGAGACGACCGTAATAAATTTTCTCATAGTTATCTTTTTAATGCAAAATGACCTTTGTATGTTTTTCCGTCTTCAAATGTAACAACAAACCAGTAATCATCAGATGGCAGCCTTGCACCATTAAAAGTTCCATCCCAGCCG
>CBDUBP010000115.1:0-7546 GCA_965365415.1 uncultured bacterium
AGTTTGTTTTTTACAAGGGCTTTCATTTTGCGCCTTTCCTCAACGATCAACGGGACATTAATCATGATTCCGACGATGCAGATCAGCATTAAAATTAACAGAAGGCTCATGTAGATCATATGGTTCATTTCGCCCGATAAGTTAAAATCATTGATGAAATAATATCCTGCAACAAAGAAGACCGTAAGTGACAATATAAGGGATAATGCTTTCATAACCGGTATTTTATTTAGTTAGAGTTGGTGTACTGCGGCTGGTTTTAATGACATTTTCAGCCACAATTAATTTTTAACTAAATTAGAATTACAATAAGCGATTTGGTTACAAAATTTTATGAAAGTATTATATAATTTCCTCCGCGTATTTAACATTTCACACTTTGATCGTTTTCCATTTGCCGCGCTTAAAGAGAAAGTAGCTGGCCACCGTTATAAACGTTTCCGCCACAGGAATCGCGATAAACACACCGATTGGCCCGAGTTCAAACGTCCGCGCAAGAAAATAAGCAAGCGGTATTTGGAAGAGCCAGAAACCGATAAAGTTTACTTTCGTCGGTGTCCACGTGTCGCCGGCACCATTAAACGCATTAATTAGCACCATCCCGATCCCGTAAAAAATAAATCCCGAAGCAAGTATCCGGACTGCCACGGTCGAAACTTTCCTAACCGCGGGATCGTTTGAAAAGAACGCTGAGACGTATTCAGCGCCTGCCATCATAATAAGCATGACGACGCCCATATAGATCATATTGTATTTGGCGGTTTTCAATACCGATTCTTCGGCCCGGTTCACCTGATTTGCTCCAAGATTTTGTCCGACAAGCGTTGCTGCGGCATTGCTCAAACCCCAGGCGGGCAGAAGAAAGAACATCATCAGACGAATGGCTGTCTGGTAACCTGCCGAACCTTCATCGCCACCCGTTGTGGCCACAAGCTGGGCGAGAAAGATCCAGCTGCATGACGCGATCACAAACTGCAGTACCGCCGGCGAAGCTATTGAAACGATGGATTTAATCAATTCCTTATTTGGTCTCAAATAGGCAAGTGATGCTTTGATCAGGTGTGTTCCGTTGAACAGATGATATACTTGATAAATCACGCCGATACCACGGCCTATCGTGGTTGCGATTGCGGCGCCGGTTAGTCCAAATCCCGGGATTGGACCCAAGCCATTGATGAAGATTGGGCACAAAATGATATTGGCGATGTTCGCGATCCAAAGGCTTTTCATCGCAATTGCGGCATTCCCCGCACCGCGAAATATACCATTGATCAGAAAAAGCAGCATGATGATCAGGCTTCCGCCCATCATGATCTTGATGAATGGCGTTCCATGCGCGGCAGCTTCCGGCGATGCACCCATCAGCATTAAAATTTCAGTCCCGTAGATGACTCCCAGAATACTGATCACAGTGTTAATGGCGAATGCAATCAGGATTGCCTGCATTCCTGCCTTTGCTGCAGCTACAGGATCTTTTTCGCCCACACGCCTCGCTACGACCGCAGTTGCGGCCATGCTGATCCCGATCGCGAGCGAGTAGATGATCGTGAGCACCGATTCTGTAAGACCGACAGTCTGTATCGCATAGCTGCTGTTTTCAAGATGGCCCACGAAATACAGGTCGACCAATGCAAAGACCGATTCCATCATCATTTCGAGCATCATCGGGATGGCAAGAAGGATGACCGATAGCCGCATGCTGCCGGTGGTGTAATCGATTTCGTCGCCGCGAAGTGATTTCTTTACGACCGAAAAAATCAATGAAATTCTGCCTTGTTGAGCCATGCCTCAAAATTTTCGAGGCGTAAAGATACTATTCTTCAGGATTGTTTCCGCGATGAATTTGATTGTCAGGATGTGACGGCGGATAACGGTTTGGATCGGTATCGTAATTCCGGTCGCGATTCTGGAGCGATTGAGGATTTTCGATGTTTTTATTGTCGACATCGATCGCGACATCCGATGCTTTATCCATCGCATCACCATCAACGAACCTCGCGCGTTTTACGTGGTCGGGATTGCCCTCTTCATCGACATCGGTTTCATGACGGAAATTTTCTTTTGCATCCTTTGTCGGATCATAATCGGGCGGCAGATTTTCAGAGCTGAATCCTTCATTGAATTCCTTGTGGTCCAGCCGGTCGTTCATTTGATTGTTCCATTTTTTGTCGCCGAGGTTATCTTTTTCAGTTTCCATGATTCGATTTTCGAATTAATTTACGGATTAACCGAAGAACCACGAACGGCTTTAACAAAATTGTAGGGTTACCGCGAGAGGAACGACGTATACGATCCGACGATGTTGTTGACAGTCTCTTCAAGCGACGGCTTGACATCGAGAAAATCGCTTTTGAGCTTTCCGTCAGGAGTGAAGAAATCGGCGATGGTCTTTTCGACGACGGTCTGCCGCACAAACATTTCTTTGACCGAAAAATGAATGATGATTGTCTGCTCTCCAAATTTCACATCAAGCGTATATCGGATGTTGTAGTGATGAGTCTCGCCGCGGTTGCGATAGTAAAATGCATTCATCCGAACGGCGTCGATCTTTAGTCCGTTTGTCGAAACGTCGTAAACATCATTTTCCCGGCGGTTGTAATTTACTGCCCAGTCCTGAGTCAGTTCGATCAGTTTTTCGGTCGATCGCTCCGGACGGCGGATTTCAACCGGAGCAAACCCCTGCGGCGTCATTTCAAGGCGGACCTGCGAGCATACATCTGAAAAAGCGATCAGGGCCAAAACCATAAAGAGTTTATGAACGCTTTGTTGAATTGATTTTATCATTGAGAAAAATTACGAAAAACATTTCGATACTTATTGACGCAGGCCGTCAAAATTAAATTTGAAATTGTTGGCATCAAATGAGATTCCGCTATCGGCAAAGATCCGGTCGAAAGTTTTGTTGGCTATAAATGAATCGACATCTTCCTGAATGACACGCTCATCGGTCATCACAATAACTTCGTCACAGGCGCGAATGGCGAGTTCGATGTCGTGTGTCGAAAACAATACGGCTTTCCGATGGTCATGCGCCAAGGTCCGCAGCAATCTGAAAAGCGATGCCTTGTGAACGAGGTCCAAATGGGTGGAAGGCTCATCGAGAACAATCATCGGCGTATCCTGGGCAAGAGCGCGCGCGATCAAAACAGCCTGCAGCTGGCCATCGCTGATCTCATAGAATTTTCGATTTGATAGATGCGCGATGTCAGTCATCGAGATCGCATCATCGATCTTTAGATGGTCGTCTGCATTAAGCTTTCCGATCCAATTCGTGTACGGCTGCCGGCCTATGGAAATCAGTTCGCGAACGGTCATATTGCCGGTTGGGATCCGGTCGGTCAGCACGACGCTCATGTATTTTGCCAGATTGGATGGGTTTATCACTGAAATTTCATTGCCATCTATAGTGATCTCGCCCGAGAGTTTTGCCTGCAATCCACTTATCGTTCGCAGCAACGTTGATTTCCCTACGCCATTTGCCCCAATGATGCAAACGAGCCTGCCCGGCTGAATATTGATGTTGATATTCGAAGCCACAGGCATTGCGACGTTTTGTTTAGCATAGCCGACGGTCAGATTTCTCGTTTCCAGGATCAAACTTTTCATTGGAATGATTTTTTTCTCATCAACAGCCAAATCACTACCGGTGCGCCAACAATTGATGTCACTGCATTTATGGGTAAGGAGATTGAAGTTCCTGGCCACTGCGATGCGATGTCACACGCCAGCATCACTGTGCCGCCAATCAGCAATGCACCCCAGAAAATGACGCGATGGCTTCCCGTTTTAAATATCAGACGCGCAATGTGCGGAACGGCAAGCCCTATAAACGCTATCGGTCCTGCAAATGCCGTGATGCTTCCGGCGAGGATGCTTGTGGCAAGGATGATCGTCAGGCGCACTTTCCTGAAATTAACTCCGAGGCTCCTGGCGTAATTTTCACCGAGAAGCAATGCATCGAGAGGTTTTATGCATAATGTAGCGATCGTCAGTCCGATCGCGATGGCCACAGACAATATCGCCAAGGCCGGCCATGAAAGATTTCCAAGGTTTCCCATCGACCAGAAAGTATATTTCTGCAGCTGTTCTGCTGAGCTCAGAAAGGTCAGCACGCCAACAATTGCACTGGTAAAACTGCCGAACATCAGTCCGACGATCAAAATCGCCATCGTATCCCGCAGCTTTTCGGCAACGACCAATACCGCGAGCAAAACTGCGAAACTTCCGAGCCACGATGCGAGGATGATCCCGTAAGACGACAAAAGCCACCCGCTTAAAACTGCCGGAAGAAATCCTGCGCCTAAAATCACGAATGCGACACCAAGTGATGCGCCTGATGTTAATCCGAGCACGTACGGACCGGCGAGTGGATTTCTAAAAAGCGTCTGCATCAGTAAACCGCTGATCGATAGCCCAAAGCCCGCAAGCAGTGCCGTCAGCGCTTTTGGAATCCTGTAATTGATGATGATATAGTCCCATGTGGCTTTGGTTTCGCTGCCAATTATCGCGGAAAACACGTCGCGAAGCGGAATGCTGACCGGCCCAAGTGAAATGTCGAGTATGAACAGGATCACGCAGGCAAAAATCATTGCCGTGAGAAGAAATCCGTTTTTGCTTTCGCTTTTCAAGTTATTCTACCTTTTCAAAAAAATAAAGTTCGTGGCCGGGAATCGCTTCGGGATGCAGGATTCTAAGGATGTCTTTTAGTACTATATCCGGCCGGTTCGGGGCCAGTTCATAATACAAAACCCCGCCCGTCGCGCCTTTTTTTGAGCTGAACGAATATATGCGATTATTTTTAAACGCTTTGAACTCGGCATAATGCTGACTCGAAGCAAGCATTTCCTTTCGTGACGTGAATTGCCCCGGGCCAATCCAGAAATCGGCATCTTTTGCTTTAACCAGAACTTCTTCTGTGGGCAGTGAAAGACTTCCCGTTCCCTGAGACGATTCCCACAAATATTCTCCGCCGCCATCTTTGATCAGGATCGCGCCCCAGCTGTTTCCCTGCGGCAGGTACCAATGATTTTCGTAGACACTTCCCGCAAGCACTGTGGGTTTGGTTTCGATTTTTGCAGCGATAGATTTTACGGTTAAATATTCTTTTTCGATAGATGAAAAGATCGAGTCGGCTTTTTCATTTTGATCATAAAGTGCACCGAATAATTTAAGCCATTCCGCTTTCCCTAACG
Organism: uncultured bacterium; assembly: GCA_965365415.1. GTDB lineage: Bacteria > Bacteroidota > Bacteroidia > Flavobacteriales > Flavobacteriaceae > Flavobacterium. Next base: position 5,193 of record CBDUBP010000115.1, read on the forward strand.
GCGTCTGCTCGTTCCAATCGCCATTTAAGACCACTTTGATCCCGCTTTTTTGAAGGTTATCGAGCGATGGATTGTTGTTGTCGATGCCAAAGCCGATCAGCACATCGGGCGCAAGGTCGATTGCGATTTCCGTGTTGAGGTTTTGATTTGAACCGAGTTCGCGGATTTTGCCGGCATCGATCCTTTTGCGGACTTTTGGCGATGAGATATAGTTGAGGTTTGGAAACCCGATCAGCGTATTTTCGACACCGAGCATTTCCAGCGACGGAATATGTGTGGTCGAGGTAGTTATAATGCTGTTTACGGGAACATTGATAGTTGGATAAATCGAAAGGCTGTCGGGAACCGCGCCGGATCTTTTTTTAAGGACGTAGGTATAGACTTTCTCAGCATCGGGCCACGGATTGTTAATGCGTACGATCGAAAATCCTTGATGATGTTCAATCTGCAATCCTGACGCATACTTTACGACACCGGCTTTTGAAAAGGCTGGTTGTTGCAGCTGATGCGATTTCCTGCACGATGCGAACAATATCAAAATGATTAAAACAAGCGAAAATCTGCGCATGAGGCAAAGGTCTGATTAATTTAATTAATAATGAATAGTCCGGGACGTGCGGTCAGGAAACGATGAATTGGATCGGAACTGCAAATGAAATTGATAAAACCGCGTTAGGGATAGAAGCGGCATTCACGGACAAAAACAAGGCAACGCAGTTTTTTTCGGGAATATAGCGGATAGCCCGGCGGCGACCGTGAATTTGCCAATATGTACCGCAAAGCAACGCCGCAACGCCCAAATAATGGATTTGAAAAGGATAAAATAGGGGTCTGAATTAACAGAAGATGTGGTTTTGCCTTTAAGAATTCAAAGTGGGGAAGGGTAACTTTGACATGGGGTGGGGCCGGGGTGCTTTCCCTACGAAAATAAAAAAATCGTGAAGTACGGTTTTTCCGTTTTTTTAGAGAACATGATAAAATGTTGAATGACCGATTAATCTGGGCTGGGTTTGCATATCTTTGCGCCGTTGAGGTTTGCGGCAGATTTGCCGCATGAAAATGGGAATCAGGTGTGATGCCTGGGCTGTACCCGCAACTGTAAGCTATTAGCCTGTTGTTTTCTTCGCCACTGTCCGATGGACGGGAAGGCCAACAAACAGGACGCGAGCCAGGAGACCTGCCTGAACATAACTAAAATCGTGAATCTTCGGGACCAAAGATTCGATTGTTATGATTCGTAAATATTATCTTTTATTTTCTTTACTCGTTTGCACAGCGGTTTGCGCCCAGGATTCGATTGCGCTTGATGAAGTCGATGTGTCCGACCGTCAATTGCGTCAGTTTTCGAATTCCCAATCAAAGCTTTATCTGAATGATTCTGTTATCGATCACGACAGATCGTCACTTACTTCTTTGCTCGAAAACAATTCAATGATCTTTTTCAGGCAAAACGGATATGGAATGGTTTCGTCAGCATCATTCCGCGGAACGACCGCTCAGCAGACAGCCGTGATATGGAACGGTATCAACGTCAATTCGCAATTCAACGGGCAGACGGATTTCAATTCGATTTCCACGGCCGGCTTCAATTCGATCACGATACGATCCGGCGGTGGTAGCGCCATTTTCGGCAGCAGCGCGATTGGCGGAAGCGTTCATCTTGAAAACAGGATTTCACGTCGATCAGGCATTTTTCACGAGATCAACTCGCGGTATGGCAGCTTCGATACTTCCGAAACCAATTACAGCATAAATGCGGCAAATGAGAAATTTGCGGTTTCGGGCGCGGTGTCGTACAATTCCTCGGCAAACGATTACGATTATCCCGGTGGCGGGCACAACATTAATGGGCAATTTCACAATTCGGAAATCAGTCTGGCCGCTTCTTACAAATTGAACGACAGCAATCAATTTAAGATATACACCAGGACATTTGAATCCGAAAAGCATTTTTCGCTGATCAGTCTTGGTGAAACAAAGACTAAGTATGCGGATTTTAATTCGTGGAATGTCGCCGAATGGAAAATGGATTTCGGAAAATGGTCGAATGCGGCAAAACTTGCCTACCTCGAGGAACATTATAAGTTCTTTCCCAATATTGATGGAAGCATCTATGATTATGGGAATGCGTCGACAGTTATTGCAAAATATGATGCTTCTTTTTCTTTTTCGCCAAAATTCGTCATCAATGCGATCGCAGACTATTCATCAACCAGAGGCAATGGCTCGGACATCGATAAGAAATCACGTGAAATTGCCGGTGGTTCAGTTCTGATCAGGCATCAGCTGTCAGAACAATTGCAATATGAACTGAGTTCGCGAAAGGAATTGACTTCGGCGTATGAAAGTCCGTT
>CBDUBP010000116.1:0-7514 GCA_965365415.1 uncultured bacterium
AGGCTTACGGTATCGACTTCATTCTCGACACCGTCGATGATTTCCATCTCGCTGTCGAGTGCGATCGTTTCGAGGCCGCTTTCGATAAAAGTCACCCAATATTCTTTTGATGTAACATTTGTTACGACGCCTTTGCCATGTTGCGGATGATTGATGCGCGATCCGATGCCTAGTATTTTCATCTGACGATTGTTTGTTTGCAATCCGACAAATTTAGTAGAATATCTAATGGAATCAAATCGATAAAGAAACGATAAATCAGTACTTTTAATAAAAAACTTTGATGAGAAAACTTTTGATGATTTTACCGATGGTTTTTATTATTTCGTGCAATCAGGAACGAAAGGAAATGATTACGCCCGGCGCTGAAGTAATTCGCGACACGCTTATCGAGGCGGATGAACAAATCCTTGAAGAACCTCCAATGATCCAATCATATTCGAATGAACGTTTCAGGAACGTACATGTGATGGGTTCGCCGGGCGGAAAGTATACCGTTTCAGGAGAAGCACAGGTTTTTGAAGCTTCGTTTGGATGGGTTGTCGAGGATGGGCACAACGAACTGAAATCCGGCCATGAGATGACCGATGCCGGAGCTCCCGAATGGGGAAAATTCAGCTTTGAGTTCGAGGTTGGAAAGGCACGTGAGAATTCGACCTTACACGTGATATTGTTTGAATCGAGTCCGAGAGATGGTAGCCGGCAGCATGAACTTTCAATTCCTCTGCCGTAAATCAAAAACTCGCATCCGGAAAAAAGCCGTACGAATCGAATTCCTTATCGGATTGTTTATCTGCAGCCGGCTGTGCGTTGTCGGTTTGATTTTCGTTCAGGATGATGACGTCGAAGATCTCAGTTTCCATAAGATTGGGTTTTGGTAGGGCAAATCTAGGCATGACGGCTGGATTGGGTTTTATGTAATTTTTCTGATCCGTTATATTATTTCAGGTAAATCTAGACCGTTTGTTTTGTATTGCAATAAAATTCCGACAGAAGGTTATTTTCGTCGATTAAAAGCCTGGTAAATAGGTAAGTGAGTAGAGAATAGACTGGAAGCAGAAAGAAAGAAGCAAGAATAAAGAAGCAGGAAGAAAGAGTTTAGAAAAAAAGAGAGCGGAGGCAAGAAGAAAGATTAACAGTCGACCGACATACGGGCAATGGTTGTAAACCAGATGCTCTGGCAGGCTGAACCCAAAATCCGAAATCTAAAATCTAAAATCTAGAATCTAAAATTCTCGAGCTTGTTAAATTTCCGCCAACATTTCAATAATCAGTTGATTAGGGCGTTCTGCCTTAAAAATTATGGACATGAAAGCGAAATTCATCATTATAGCAATTGCCGCGTTGGCGCTGACATCGTCATGTGCTTCGAACTGCGGAAATAATCAATGGCGGAAACGGCGGTTTGTAGAAACAGAGAAACCGGTGGAATTGCCTCAAACCCAAACCATCAAGGTAAGCGAAGCTTAATCTAACTGCGCGCTTTTGGGGAACACAAAAAGGTTAACCTGGTAAAACTCATTAGGTTAACCTTTAATTGTTTGCTGTGAGAAGCCTAATCGTTAATCCTGTTTTTCGGCAGAGCCAAGTTCCTTTAATATCGAACTGACATTTTCTTCGGTGGTTGTCAGTTTTACTTTGCAGAATCGAATCAATTCCGCAGCGCGTTTGACCTTTTCCGATAATTCATCGACAGTGATTTCGCCCTGTTCGATCTCTGTTGCAATGGCACGAAGCTCATCAAATGCTTCTGTGTAATTATTGATTTCCTTCATTTGTAGTGTTGATTGTTTTGGCTTTGCTGATGATGCTTCCCTGGTGGAGCTTGGTTTCGATCATGTCACCCTCAGAGATTGACGAGGCGTCGGTCAGCGCAAGTCCGTTGTGCAAAGTTATGCTGTATCCTCGTTTTAATACGTTGGACGGACTCATATTCTGTATGTTTCGTTCGATATTGTCAAGTCCGGTGATTTGCCTTTGCAGCATCGCACGCACGTCTTTTGTCAGATGTTCGGTCAGCCCGGCGATGTCTTTTTCCTGCCTGGCCAATAATGATTTTGCTGTCCGTTCCAGGTTTGAATTGGCAATCAAAATTCCGGCATGCTCGCTGCGGAACCTGAACTGTGATTGCCGGATCAGTGAATTTGACTGTGACGAGAGTTCATTGCGGCTTCTGATCAGCATTTTTTCGGCAGATGCACGGAAATGGCGCACCTCATTATTAAGTCCCAGCTTTTGATCGGTAAGCCTTTTTCGGACGGTATTCTGTAAAATGTCTTCAGCTTTTTGAACAGGTACTGAAAAGTTATGAAAATGCTGCATCAGATAATCGGCGAGTTTCGTTGGTGTGATCGCATTAAGATGGGCAATGATCTCGGCAACCGTTTCATTTGTCGCGTGCCCGATTCCCGTAATGACGGGCAGCGGAAAATTCGCAATCTCCTTTGCCATCCGATAGCTGTTATAGCAAGACAGGCCGACATCGCCGCCGCCGCCGCGAATGATCGCAACTACATCAAAATGGTCCAGAACTTTGCGGATCTGGTTTAATTGATGAATTATTCCATCAACGGCTTTCTCGCCCTGCAATAGCGACGGGAACAGCATATGGAAAAATTTGTAATTCCACTGATTATTTGAAATAACGCTGAGAAAATCGGCGTAGCCCTTACTTGTTTCAACCGAAATGATGGCAATCCGCTGTGGCAGCAACGGAAATTGTAAGCGTTTGTTCCTGTCAAATATTCCTTCGTTTCTGAGCCTGTCTATTGTTTCCTGTTTTTCACGTTCAAGGTCGCCCATGGTATACGCCGGATCAATGTCGAGTATCTGAAGTGCTAGCCCGTGTGCCGGATCGAATGTGATCTTTGCGAGAAACAGGATCTTTATCCCGTCTTTGAGCGGTTCTTTCAGTTGCGTGAGGAACTTCCGGTTGGCAACCTCAAAATCGCTTTTCCAAAGGATGCCGTTCATCTGTGCGATGACTTTCCCGTTTTCCTTTTCGACAAGTTCCGGATAACAATGGCCGGAATGTTTGTAAAAATTGAGTTTGTTCATTTCGGCCTTTACCCAAAACGAACTTGTGTAGCGCTGCGATATCGTTTTGCGGATGCTGTTGGCGACTTGTAAAAGCGTGAAGGCGTTTTGCACAGGATTAATTTAGTAATGAATCAATTTAGAAATGTAGCAATTTAAGACGAAAGTCAAAAGTCAAAAGTCAAAAGTCGAAAGTCGAACGTCGAACGTCGAACGTCGAGAGGTCGAAATTTAAATCAATTACTAATGCCAATTGTCACTTATCAATTATCAATTATCTTGTATCTTTACTCTTCACTCTTACTTCCTTCATTATGAATCCAATGACAACACTTTCCGAAGTGCTGAACAACCTCAGGAGCGAAGGATATACCACTGATTTCAATTTGGAGGAGAACTGCATTGTGTGCAGACAAAACTCACTGGAACTTTCTCCTGACGATTTTGTGGTCGACAGGCATTACCGGTTTGAAGGCGCAACCGACCCGGGCGATGAAGCGATCGTGTACGCCATCTCATCGGAAAAGCATGGACTAAAAGGCGTGATCGTCAATGGATACGGGATTTACAGCGACCCGAAAACGAATACTATGGTAGAGGCATTGGAAAAAAAGGCCAGGAGGTGAATTATTGCGCCTAAGCTGCCACACGAATTATAAACAATCCACAATCAATTATCAATCGTCAATTATCAATTATCAATTGTCAATTGTCAATTTAAAACTACCTTTGCCGCTCACCTACAAAAGCTTATGAAAAAGATTTTATTGCTTCTGCTTCTTCTGCCGCTGATGGCATCCGCTCAAAAAATCAAAACCAAGAAAGACCGCGTGCTGGTCGACGAAAAGGAAGTAGCCATACTCGATGATAAAGTCCGCGACCAATACATCCTCTCAGATCTTACCGGAAATAAAAAGATGACGATAGAATACAAAGCGCTTGGCGAGGGCCAGACCATCATCAACCAATGGCTTAAAGTGACATCTCCCGAAGGAAAATCAACCGAGATCCCGTATGATGTACTGATTACTTCGTTTAGCCCGTCGCGGATCATCCTCCATTTGTTGTCTGCCAAGTACAACCTATTTGATGCGGGCGGTTTCAACCAGCAGAAGATTGATGAATTCTTTGCGACCGAACGCGAAAGTATCAGCGATAAGTCGCTCCAGGCGAAAGTAGCGGCACAAACCGAAGGCAAGGAAAAGAAAGATAAGATTGCGCGCTACAGGCCGATGGTCAAACATGACGGTACCGTTCTCTTTGGCGGCAATGCAGGAACGAACATCGTCGGGAAAGCGATCGGGTCACCCTATCAGGCTTTCAGTACAAGTACCGTCGGAGTGTACGATCTTGATGGAATGACTGTCGCGACGGCCACGATCAAAGGCGGGGTCGATAATGATGTCAGTGTCACATTATTCAACGACACCGATTTTACTTACAAGGCAACCCATCGCTACTCTGGCCCGCAGGACGTAACATTCCTTGGGGAATTGATAGGGGAGCTTGTTTTCCGCGACATCACGCTTGGTCATCAGGCAAAAGAATATAAAGCGGCAATCCACGCCGAAAAGGTCAAATTGGCCAAAGAACGCAGCAGGAACATCTACAACGTACGCGGTTATGCGATCGATGGAAAAGGTGTCAAATACGATGGGATCCTGACCGCACAATTCGAAATGCTCGACGTTAACCAAACCGGAAATACTGAAGTCGTAGATGCGATCGACAATTACGGCAAAAAAGTCACCGTCAAATACAAGAATGAAAAGGGGAACGACCGTTCGATCACTCTTTCAGCGAAGGATGACGTCAAGTTCTTTGTCAAAAATGCAGACGGCTCGGAAACGGGTTATGAGGGAATGAAAGTCAAAGGCGATTCTGCAAAAAAGCTTTCAAACGCGATGTCACTCGGATTCAACAATTCTTATTTCTATCGGGTGATCTATGCTGATAAAGGAACGACGCTTTTGGTCGATCCCGTTGAAGAAGATCGTTTCGTGATCCGGACAAAAGGAAACGAGACAGGCCAGATGATCGATAAGCGCAACAACAAATCGCTTTCCGGCGAACTTGCGGAATATCTTGCATCATGCGCAACACTTGCAAAGGAGATCCGCGATGGCGCATTTGATCTGAAGATCGAAGAGAATCTGGTGAATATTGTCAAGGAGTATAATACTTGTAAATAGTTGTCTCAATTGCGGAGTCATAAGGACGAAAGTCGTAAAGTCCTAAGTCTCGAATAATCGCATCATCGCATCATCGAACAAACGTCTCCAATAGTTTCCTGACTTCGCCTGAATTCCTGACGTAAAACCTCGCCCTGGTTTCTGCGGTGCCGACCTTGACGGTATACGCCGTTTCAGGAAGTTCTTCAAACATGAATTCGTCGGTGCGGTCGTCGCCGATGCAAAAAATAAAATCGAAGGAATCGGTGGCAAGCAGTTTTGCGGCTGCACGGCCTTTGTTGATCATAGAACTTTTCACTTCCAGCACTTTATCGCCATCGAGTACCGTTAGTCCGTTGTCGGCCACAAAAGTGGTTAGCACGATTTTCAGGTCGCGCGTGCGGATCTCTGCCATGTCCTGATCGGCGCGGCGATAATGCCAGGCAAGCGAGTAATCTTTTTCTTCGATGAAGGCACCCGGAGTTCGATCCACAAAGCTTTCCATCACGGGCCGGATCCTCTCTTTCCAGTCGGTTTTCAGGTATTCAAGTTCTTCCCACGTATTTTTGCGCCGCATCCATACTCCATGATCGGTGATCAGCGTGAAATCTTTATCGTCAAACCACTTGCCCAGGGAATCGCGTCCGCGTCCGCTTACGATGACGAGTTCTGTTTTGTCGTCATTGATGCGGTCAAGGAGATCGAACAGCGCATCGTCGGGGATTGCCGCGCCGGGGTCGTTTTTGAAATTGACGAGTGTTCCATCATAATCAAGCAGCAATAAACGCCGATTTGAATTGGCAAAATCAACGTGCATGTCCTGCACCGACGATTCGTTCATGTATTTACAGACGTTGTTATCATGTGATGTCATTCTTGTCACTTCAAGGGATCGCATGAAATCAGCCGCCCATTTATCGACACTATATCGTCGGAGTCGTTTTTGCAGTGCGCCAAATCGTGATCTTTGTTCCTCGATCGGCATCTCAAGTGCCTGTTTCAGTGTATCTGCGAACTGTTCGACATTTGTCGGGTTGATCAGCAGCGCTTCATGCATCTCACTTGCCGCGCCGGCCATTTCACTGAGAATCAAAACTCCATCCTGATTGACGCGGGTAGCGACATATTCCTTCGCGACAAGGTTCATTCCGTCGCGCAAGGGCGTGATCAGCGCAATGTGTGACAGACGATAAAGATCGATAAGGTCGTCAAACGGCATCGCGCGATAGAAATACCAGATCGGCGTCCAGTCGATTGTCCCGAATTTGCCATTGATCCGGCCAACCAGCTCATCGGTTTCGCGTTTGAGGCTTTTGTACTGCGGAACATTAGTGCGCGATGGTACGACGAGCATGACCAGCCGGATCTTCTCACGGAATTGAGGATATTTTTCCAGGAAATATGCAAATGCACGGATCCGGTGCGGGATTCCTTTTGTATAATCCATCCTGTCTATCGAGAGTACGAGCTTGCTGTCGGGATAAAATTCCATGTGGTCGTGGAGCTTCCGCATCAGGTCGGGCATAGCGTCATCGGGCCGGCGGACATGTTCCTGTGCGGCACCGTTGAAACGGGTGTAATCGATGCCCATAGGGAATGAATCGACTTTTATCGTTCGATTCTCATACAGGATTTCATTGAATCTGATCTGTAGGCCGATCAGTCTCTTGACGGAATTCAGGAAATGCTGAACATAATCATAAGTATGGAATCCGATGAGGTTCGCACCGAGTATTCCTTTGAGAAGTTCGTCGCGCCATGGAAAAGTGCGAAATATCTCGAACGCGGGAAAAGGAATGTGCAGAAAGAAACCAATTGTTATTGAAGGATTTTTTTCACGGACCATCTGCGGGACGAGCAATAATTGATAGTCATGGATCCAGATCAGGTCACCGTCCGAGGCATGTTCGAGAATCGTATCGGCGAATTTTTGATTGACGGCTTCGTAGAATCTCCACTGCTGCGGATCGTACCGCGTATATTCAAGGAAATAATGGAATAACGGCCAAAGTGCTTTGTTCGCAAACCCAAAGTAAAAGTTGTCGACTTCGGCAGCGGTTAAAGGCACACCGACACAGCGTTCGGCCAGCATGGCGTGGGCAACGTCCTTCTCGAGATCGGAATCAAGGTTTTCGTGTTTTAATCCGGACCAGCCGATCCACAAACTTTCTCCCGAGGCATGCACCGACTTTAAGCCGGTTGCAAGTCCGCCGACACTTGGTTTCATGTCGACTTTATTGCCGGCGAGCCTGATTTCAAATGGCAATCGGTTCGAGACCAGTATTGTTTTATTCATAAAGTGTTTTT
>CBDUBP010000117.1:0-7510 GCA_965365415.1 uncultured bacterium
CCGCTCTTTACGGAGCAGGATGCGATCATTTCCGATTCTTTGAACCACGCCTCGATTATCGACGGCGTAAGACTGTGTAAGGCAGCGCGTTATCGATACGAAAACAGCAACATGGATGATCTTGAACAGCAGCTGATTAAAGCAAACGAGTCAGGCGCGAGATTCAAGATTATCGTTACCGATGGTGTATTTTCAATGGATGGATTGGTCGCGCCTCTTGATAAGATCTGTGATCTTGCAGATAAATATGATGCGCTTGTGATGATCGACGAGTGCCATGCCGCGGGATTTATTGGTGAAACCGGAAAGGGAACGCCTGAGGCTAAAGGTGTTATGGGTCGTGTCGATATCATCACGGGAACACTCGGCAAAGCACTTGGCGGCGCGATGGGCGGATACACGACAGCGAGGAAAGAGATTATCGAATTGCTTCGTCAGCGATCACGTCCTTACCTGTTTTCCAATTCGCTTGCACCTGCAATTGTTGGCGCATCGCTTAAGGTTTTTGAACTGCTCAGAAAGGACACAAGCTTACGCGACAAACTTGAATGGAACACTGCCTATTTTAAGAAAGGCATGAAGGCCGCGGGATTTGATATCATCGACGGAGATTCAGCAATCGTTCCGGTAATGCTTTATGATGCGAAGATCGCTCAGGAAATGTCGGCCAGACTCCTGGAAAAGGGAATTTATGTCGTTGGATTTTTCTTCCCGGTCGTGCCGAAAGAAAAGGCGCGGATCCGCGTTCAATTGTCGGCTGCCCATACGCAGGAACATCTCGACAAAGCAATTTCAGCTTTCAAGGAAGTAGGCCGCGAAATGGGCGTAATCAAGGGCTAGAAGCATTTTAAAATTATGTTATTTTTTTAACATTTCGCTTTGCCATTAGATTTTAACACATTACTTTTGTTTCATAACTATGTAACTAAATAATAAAATCAAGTATGAAACATCTTAACAAAATTGTTGTTGCCGTACTTTGTTTTGTCGGTTTTGGCGCTCAGGCTCAGGATGACAATAACAAATGGGCGATAACATTCGGAGCAAATGCGGTGGATACCAGGATTAGCGCCGCATCCAAGTTCGACGAGCAGCTCGGGCAGTTTTTCGATGCCAAAGATAACTGGAATATTCTTCCTTCGGTTTCTTATCTGCAGGTTTCAAGGTACGTCGGTTCAGGTTTCAACGTTGGAGTAACAGGTTCAATCAACAGGATCACCCGTTTTGTCAATGAGCGTGTTGGTCAGTCTTTGGACTTTGAGGTAACGAACCCGGGCGATTTGATCTACTACGGAATCGATGCAGAAATCGAGTACGGATTCATGAACATGATTGGATCTAAGTGGTTCGACCCTTCACTTCACGTAGGTGGTGGTTACACTTGGTTTGATGATGTAGCGAATGCAGGGACGGTGAATGGAGGTCTTGGACTTACATTCTGGTTTACCGAAACTATCGGACTTTCATTGAAGTCGACATACAAGCATTCATTCGAAGAAGACAGGAACGAGTTTCCTTCGCATATGCAACATTTTGCAGGTCTTTCTTTCAAATTTGGAGGTAAAGACACTGATAACGACGGTATCTACGACAAGGATGACGCATGTCCGGAAGAAGCAGGTCCGAAAGAATTCAACGGATGCCCTGATCGTGACGGAGACAAGATCATCGACAAAGAAGATGATTGTCCTGATACAGCAGGTCTGCCTGAATTCCGCGGATGTCCTGATACTGATGCTGACGGAGTGCCTGATAAAGATGATGCATGTCCGGATGTTGCCGGTCTGAAATCACTTAACGGATGTCCGGATACAGATGGTGACGGTGTAACCGATGCATCTGATAAGTGTCCAACTGTAAGCGGTCCGGCTGAAAACGGTGGATGCCCATGGCCAGATACTGACGGCGACGGAGTTCTTGACAAAGATGATCGTTGCGTGGATGTGAAAGGTACTGTTGCGAATATGGGTTGTCCGGAAATCACGGAAGAGCAAATCAAGCAATTGAATGCTTACGCTAAAACGATCTTGTTCAACAGCGGTAAAGCGACATTCAAAGCTGAGACACTACCGGTTCTTCAGGCAATTTCAGGAATCCTTAAAGAATTCCCGGCTTCAAGATTCATGATCGAAGGTCACACCGACAGCGATGGAAGCAACGCGCTTAACCAGACACTTTCAGAGAATCGTGCAGCTGCGGTTAAGAATTACCTGATCGAGAATGGTATTGCGGCAGACAGGCTACAATCAGCCGGATACGGTGAAACCAAGCCGATTGACACTAACAAAACTACCAAAGGCAAAGCCAATAACAGAAGGGTAGAAGTTAAACTGATCAAAGAATAACAGTTTAAAATATAATTGGAAAACGCCTCGATTTTATCGGGGCGTTTTTTATTTTTATCACATGGCGGAAATTACATTTTTAGGTCGGCTTGCACAGGCATTATCCGAATATTCATCCGAGCAGCTTCAACGCACAACGATCGTACTTCCAAATCGCCGCTCAAGGGTTTTCCTGATACGCGAAATTCAGTCGAATCTGACACACAATATTTTTTCGCCGAACATCATCAGCATAGAAGATTTGATCCGTGAAATGGCGGGACTCCGCTTGGCCGATAACATCGAGGTGCTTTTTGAGTTTTATGATGTGTACCAGAAGACTACCGCTGAGGCCGACCGGCAGCCATTTGAACAATTCGCCAACTGGGCCAAGATCATACTTCAGGATTTTAACGAGATCGACCGATATCTCCTGGACCCGAAGCACATACTGTCGTACCTGACCGATATCGAACGCATTAAAAATTGGTCTCCGGGCGAAAGTCGTACTTCGCTGGTCGACAAGTATCTCAATTTTTGGAATTTGCTGCCGGATTACTACTCAAGCTTGCATTCCCATCTTAAAAGCCGCGGCATTGGATACCAGGGAATGTTGTATCGCGAAGCCATCGCGCAGCTCGATGAGTTTATTCGGTATCTACAGAATCGCCATTTCGTCTTCGCCGGATTGAACGCGTTGAACGCCGCGGAAGAAAAGATCATCAAGAGGTTTAAGAGCGAAGGAATCGCTGAGATTTTCTGGGACATCGATCAGGCATTCCTCGAGGATGAATTCCATGACGCGGGTTTATTCATGCGACGTTTCAAGAATTCATGGAGTATGTATTCTACAGCGGAATTCAATTGGATCACAGACGCATTTTCAGATCAAAAGGAAGTCAAAATTATTGGAACGCCTAAAACAATTGGGCAGGCTAAAATTGCCGGGTCCATCGTTCAGGATATCCTGCAAGACGAATCGACCGAAAACTTGAGTCGCACGGCAGTGGTTCTTGGTGAGGAAAACCTGTTGTTGCCTTTGCTTTATTCGCTTCCGGCCGAAGTAGGTTCTTTAAACATCACGATGGGATTCCCGGCCAGAAATAATCCTGCGCAGGTGCTTATCGCCAAATTGTTCAAACTGCATTTGGGTGCCGAGAAACGGTCGGGCTCCGGATATGTGATGTATTATAAAGACATACTCGACGTGCTGACGCATCCGCTGGTAGAACCATATATCGATGCCAGCCATCTGATCCAGATCATCAATACCGAAAATTACAGCTTTATCACGAGCGCAAAATTGTTCGAGCTATACCAATACGAAAACACGCTATTTAATTTTCTTTTTCTCCGATGGGAACAATCGCCCGTAGTGGTTTTGTATAGATTATCGGAAACTTTGCTCGCGATCAAGGGTAATCTTGAAAAGGAGAATGAAGACGACCGCATTTCAAAGGCTTTCCTTTATTCGGTTTTTAAAATCATAAACAAACTGATTTCATTTTATTCGAAGTATCCTGCAATTACCGGCAATGATACGCTGCATGCAATTTATAAACAGACGGTTGAGCTTGCGGAAGTTTCGTTTGAAGGCGAGCCCCTGACCGGTTTGCAGATCATGGGCGTGCTGGAAAGCCGCGCGCTCGATTTCGAGACCGTTATCATCACTTCGATGAACGAAGGAAAATTTCCCGCGGGGAAAGGCCAGCATTCTTTTATTCCCTATGATGTGAAGCGCGAGTTCGGACTACCTACATTCAAAGAAAAGGATGCTATCTATACATATCATTTTTACCGATTATTGCAGCGCGCAAAAAACGTCGTACTGCTTTACAATACAGACAATGAAGGGCTGGACGGCGGAGAGAAAAGCCGTTTCATTACACAGCTTGAAGTGGAAAAAAAACCGCTGCACAATATCTCGCACGAAATTTTTAATCCCAAAATCCCGAAAATTGCTCATCAGCCGGTTGTGATTCCGAAATCCGAACTCGTGATGCAGCGGTTGAAAGTAATTGCCGAGGAAGGTTTTTTCCCGACGAATTTCACGACATACATTCGGAATCCACTGTTGTTTTACCAGCGGAAGATCTTACGTATTCGTGAAGTTGAGGAAGTCGAAGAAAGTATCGCGCTCAATACTCTTGGAACGATCATTCACGAAACCCTGCGAGCTTTATACAAACCGTATATAGGCAAGATTTTGAGTGCTTCTTGTATCAGGACCTGTATGGATAAGGTAGATACCGAAGTTGAATTGCAATTCAGGGAAATATACCGGATGGGTGAGATCCGCAAAGGACGTAACCTGCTCGCATTTGAAGTCGCCAAGCGAAACGTTATGAATTTTCTCAAAACCGAGCTGAAGGACATCGAAGAAAACAAAGCCGAAATTGAAATCATCGCTCTCGAAACAGAATTTAGCAGAATGCTCGACCATCCAAAATTGCCCTTTCCGGTAATGCTTAAGGGAAATGTCGACCGTATTGAAAAGCGCAACGGCATAACCAGGATTATCGACTATAAGACCGGAAAGGTCGAAGAACGCGAGATGCTTCTCAAATCATGGGGCGGACTCACATCGGATATCAAAAATGAAAAGGTCATCCAGGTTCTTGCTTATGCTTTCATTTTTGAAGAACAGGTGATGCAGCAGCCGATGGAGGTTGGGATCATTTCATTTAAAAACCTCAAATGCGGGTTCATGCCGTTTACGGTTAAGGATGAAGCGGGTAAGCAAACGTTGATGAGCCGTGACATCATCGGCAGATATGTCGACGAGCTTGCCGAATTGCTTGCGGAAATCCTTGATGCAAATATTCCGTTTGCTGAAAAAGTCACCTGATCGATTTCACGAATCCCATCATCACGTTTAACAGTTCGTCGCGGTTCTCGATCGAACTCATATGACCATCTGGAAAAGTCACGGATCCCACTCCCGGGAGCTTCGCCTGAACGATCGCATCATCATAAATCAAAACCTCGTCTTTCTGTCCGAGAACAAGAAGTTTCGGAAATGCTGCATCACGCAAGACCGATTCACGATCCGGACGTAATTTCATTCCTTCCAACGAAGCCACGATTCCCTGTAGCGGTGTTTTCAATGCTTCAAGTTTGACATTTTCGATTTCATTAGCCAGGCGGTCACGGTTTTCGCTGCTGAATAAATTACCGACGGACATCCGCACAAAACTTGTGTAATTCTGTTTTACGGCGAGAATGGCGCGGTCACGGTTCATTTTGCGTTCTTCGCTATCCGGTTTTGATGTCGAATTGATCAGCATCATTCCTTTTACAAAATCAGGAAACAATTCGGCGAATGCCAATGCTACATAGCCGCCCATGCTGTGACCTCCGATAATGCATTTGCGTATTTTTAATGATGACAGGATTTGATGAACCATGCGCGCATTTTCTTCCATCGTATGAACATAACCCACGCAGCCGGTTTCTCCGTGTCCAAGCAAATCAATGGTGACAATCCTGTTCTTCGCTGATAAGTCGGGAATGAAAGTATCCCACATCTTGCGATTCTCAAGAAAGCCATGAAGCAAAACGAGTACTGTTCCATGGCCTTCATCGGAATATCCAACAGTAATATTTTTATAGTTCCCAGTCAATTTTTATGAATTCATCAAACTTTCAATTTCATCAGCTTCAATGGGAATGTTTCTCATCAAATTAAAAGGCGCACCGGATTCCTGAACGACAACATTGTCTTCGATCCTGATTCCAAAACCTTCTTCAGGAATATAAATTCCCGGTTCGACCGTAAAAACCATGTTTGCCTGAATTGGTTCGTGGATCAGTCCGTAATCATGTGTGTCGAGCCCGAGGTGATGTGAAGTTCCATGCATAAAATATTTTTTATAAGCCGGCCACTCGGGATTTTCATTTTGAACATCAGCCTGATCGATCAGGCCTAGGCCTAAAAGCTCGGACGTCATCACTTTTCCGACTTCCTTGTGATATTCTTTCCACAAAGTTCCCGGCACGAGCATTTTTGTCGCTTCATTCTTAACCCGGAGAACAGCATTGTAAACATCTTTCTGACGTTTTGTATATCTGCCCGAAACGGGAATCGTCCGCGTTAGGTCACTCGAATAATTTGCGTATTCGGCAGCGACATCAAGCAAAAGCAATTCACCTTCTTTGCAGGTCTGGTTATTTTCGACATAATGCAGGATGTTTGCGTTTTGACCGGAAGCGATGATCGGCCCGTAGGCAAATCCTTTTGAGCGGTTACGGACGAATTCATGCAGCAGTTCGGCTTCAATCTCATATTCGGCCACGCCGGGCTTTACAAATGGCAAAAGTCTCCTGAACCCTTTTTCGGTAATGTTGCAGGCGGTTTGGATCAGGTCGATTTCTTCTTTTTCCTTGATCGAACGCAGCCGCTGAAGTATCGGGTTGCTTTTGGCTACATTATGTGCCGGATATTTTTCCTTCCACCATTTAGTGAATCGGTCCTCACGGGTTTCCGTTTCCACTGACGCACGATAATGCTCATTGGTGTTGATGTACATCGTTTCGGTGTAAGTCATCAGTTCATAAAGCATTTTTTCGAAATCCTGCAGCCAGTGAACGGATTTAATTCCCGAAATCTCGAGTGCTCGTTCTTTCGTCAGTTTTTCACCGTACCAGACTTTGATGTGATCGTTGGTCTCGCGCAGGAAGAGCATTTCCCTTTGATTTTCATACGGCGCGTCCGGGCAAAGAACCAGGATGCTTTCTTCCTGATCGACACCGCTGAGGTAAAATATATCACGGTGCTGCTGGAACGGCATCGTACTATCGGCACTGATCGGATACACGTCATTCGAATTAAAAACGGCAATGCTTTTCGGCTTCATCTGAGCGATGAATTTTGCGCGGTTTTTAATGAAAAGGTTCCGGTCGATCTGTTCGTATTTCATGATTGGAATTTTAATCTTCCAAAAGTAAAAATTTAAGATGCAATTGCCGCGTTTCGCCGTCTCGATTTTGCCACTTATCACACGGATTTTATAATCATTATAAATTAACGAAAAGGTTGTAGTGAATGTGGAATACGCGTATTTTTGTGGGGATTTTTTTAATACCTTACTATTCATGGCAAAATCTGCACTTTTGAAGTCGTCCCTTGCAAAAAAATACTGGATGGCTCTTACAGGTTTATTCCTTTGCTTATTTCTTGTCGGACA
>CBDUBP010000118.1:0-7509 GCA_965365415.1 uncultured bacterium
CCGGCAGGCCGATCTCGGCCTCGCCGGGCCGGCGTGTCAGCGCCGGCTGCGTCGTATTATTTCCCCAGCTGCCGATTACATTCTGCCATGTCGCATTGTTAACAGTAACGCCGATATGAGCGTAAATCGTTCCACTATAAGTGGCAAGGCCGGTTCCCGCTTTATTGAACAGGATCGTCACAGGCTGGTTGGCTTCAGGCGGCGACGGGTTAGTCGTAACCTGGGAAATCGCGGCCATGCCCGAAAGCACGGCAAAAAATAATAACAGTTTTTTCATAGCATAATAAATGGAAAAATTGGGCTTCCCTTTAGAAGAAAGCCCAATTCAATTGTATTCTTAATTAATTTGCAGTCAGCGTGTATGTATACTGACGCGGGTTGCTCAAATCGAGCACAACGTGGAAGTTTCCGCCTGCAGCAGTCGAAAGATTCGGTCCGCCGTAGTCAAGTGAACCGTCAGCATTCGCGTCGCCGCCAAAGTTGATGTCCCAAGCATTGTTTGCGCGGAACTTGAATTCACCTGCGGTAAGCGTTACATCACCTTCCCAAACTTTGTCGGTAGGATTGTATGTCAAGTTTGTACTTGCGTCCCATCCGCCTGGTGTTGCGGCACCAACGATTCCCCATTGTGCAGGAGTTGCGGTATATGTCATTGTTTCCGTGTCGACCACCATTCTGTAATATCCGGCGTTCAAGAGGATATTGTCACCGGGAGAGGCGAGAAGTCCGGAGAACGATCCATCATCTCCATAGATGCCATTATCCCAGTTTGGAGCATCGGTAAATTTAAATCCGTCGCTGCCTGTCAGATCCTGCGCGATATACATGTAACCTTCATATTCAGTTTCCCCGAATGCTGCCGCCGCAAACTGTGCGGAAGTGGCATGCGTCCAGTCGTCCGCACCGTATCCGGATTCGCTTTGGTAAGATCCAGGAGCGTACAGTCGTGGAAGCTCTGTTGAGTATGGGGTAACGAGGTATGTGATGACATTTGAGAACATCGGCTGTACCGATTCACTTCCGACGGTCGACATGATACGGATCTCGATTCCGCCTTCGGCAAATGGCTCAAGCCCCAATCCTCCGACTGCACTGTTCAGGTCTCCCGAGGAAATGACAGCAAACGTGTTGTTAGTAGTGGCAAGAGTGACCGGCGTATCGAATTCATCTCCGACCCTATCTGCCTGAATTGTATATGTAACTTCGGTTGGAGTACCGTAATCGGCCGGCTCCCAGCTAATCGATAAGGCCGGATTACCCGGTGTTTCGGGAACAAGGGTGATCTGCGATTGTGATTCCGGCGAAATAATCCTGAAGTCGCCCTGTGCTTCCAGGAATTTAAGATCCTGTTCATCTTCGCACGACACAAATCCGGCGAAAATGGTAAGTAACAATAAGCTCTTTACTATATTTTTCATTTTGATAAATTTTACTTGTTATTAATATCCTGGATTTTGTGTTAGGTTCGGATTCGCAGATAGTGCTGGCGCCGGAAGCGGGAACAGTTTGTGTGTGTTTGGAATCGGAATGCCATTCATCGCATTTCCTTTCCACGCCCAGTTGTAAGCGCCACCCGTGTACTTGTTGAACCTGATCAGATCCTGCCTGCGATGTCCTTCCCAATGCAATTCGCGGGCTCTTTCATCAATAAGGAAATCAAGGGTCAGGTCGGACGACGTGATATTCCCAGCTGTTGTTCCTCCGTTTGCACGTTCGCGCAATGCATTTACGTACGTCACTGCCTGATCTGTAGATCCACCACCACCGCGAAGGGTTGCTTCGGCATACATCAAATATGCATCCGCCAAACGGAAAAGGGGGAAATCCGTATCGACGAAAGTTGTATTCGGCCCTGGCACTCCGGTTGACGAAATATTTGAGAATTTAGCAAGGATGTATCCCTCGTCGCGATCCGCAATATCTGTGATCTCAATATTTCTGCTGCCTGCCATGATCGTGTTTCGGGAATCCGTCGCAAAATCGTCTCCTTCCCATTTTTGCACGAATTGTTTCCTGACACGCAGGGCACCGCCCCATGCGCCGGCACTGACACCCAGTGAAACACCATTTTGCTCCATCGAACCAACCTCACCATTGATCATTACAGTAGTGGCGCCATAATTTTGGGTTACCATTCCGTCAGCCTGAAGCGTAAAGATCATTTCGGTTGATGTGTGGTTGTCTGCCTTGAAGTTATCAAGATAGTTTGATTCAAGGACATAACCGCCCGCGATTACGCTGTTGACTTGTGTAATGCAATCATTGTAACGGGCCGGCATTCCATATGATTCTGCATTAAGGTACATTTTCGCAAGAATCATCTGCGCCATTGCCTGATCGAGCCGTCCATACTCGTTCGTGCGTGCAGGCTTAAGATCCGGCATCAAAGCGTTAAGCTCTGATTCTATGAATTCGAATAATTGAACACGATTGTATTCAGGACCGGCGAAGTTCAATGGATCGTTTTCAGTGATGAACGGTGCTTTTCCAAACAGATCCATCAAAACATAGTACGCGTATGCCCTAAGGACACGCACTTCTTTTCTGTACAACTCAATGTCGGCAAGAAGCTGCGCATCGTTTACACCACGTCCGCTAACTTTATCAGGTGTGGTCTGACGTAGAAATTCGTTTGCCAGCGCCACTTCAGCCATCGTGCGGCTGAACATTCCAAGGATCAACGGATTTTCCGAGGTCCAGATATTGCGCTGAAGTTCACGTGTTCCCGCGTCATTCTCATAACTCCAAACCACCTCATCGGTTGTCAGGTTCTGCAGATACCACCAGCATCTTCCGAACTGGCTTGTTCCGCCGTCGATTCCCTGAAGGAATGACGATGTGGCGCCATTCGCACCGGTAAGCGACAGGTTCCCGTAGACACCTGCAAGCGCTTGTTTATATGATCCCGGATTTGCGAAAAACTCTTCCGACATGAACTGATCGTCATCTTCAAGCACCACATTCAGGTCATCTGTACATGACTGCAGAAGCACGATCATCATCGCCGAAATCCAGAATACACCAAATTTCCAATTTTTCATTTCGCTTTTTTTTTTAAAATTTAATATTTGCTCCAAACAGCCACTGGCGTTGTCTCGGATAGATGGTAGCATCGACACCATTATTGGTGATCTCCGGGTCAAGTCCGCTGTAATCGGTTATGATAAAAGCATTTTGAACTCCGGCAGACAACCTGACCGAAGCTTTTCCTTCCAACCACTTTGGAAACGTATATCCTAAAGTGATGTTGTCCATGCGCAGCCACGAAGCGTCTTCGATCCAGATATCTGAAAGGATCACTTCCGACTGTACATTGAAATTGGTTTCCAAAACATTCACAGGCATATTGCTTGGGAATCCGTTAGGAACCAACTGTGCGATCTGTGCCCTCGATGCATTTACCTGGTTGAAAGCTTCGTTTCCGATACTTGCCCTCATATTAAATGAGAAATCCCAGTTCTTGTACGTGAGGTTCGATCCAAATCCGAACAGGAAATCAGGATCCGGATTTTCATATATGTATTTGTCGCCTTCGTTGATGATCCCATCGCCGTTCAAATCAGCATATGCGCCTTCGATCGGATCTCCTGCATTGTCATAAAGTTGTTTGTAAACAAAGAACGAATATGGCGTAAACCCTTCGCGGAAAACCTGCGCCTGTGTTCCGGTTCCAGCGATCGCGGCACCTAGGACGATATCCTGATTATAAATCAGGTCATCGATGCGTCGCTCATACTTCGTGAAGTTGAAATTAAGGTTCCAGGTCAGATTTTCGTTATTGATCACAGTTCCATTTAACATCAATTCGATGCCTTTTGTATTAAAGCTTCCGACGTTCTGCCATGCGCGGTTGGAGAAGTTACCTCCATCGGCAACAGCAGCATCGACGAGAAGGTCATCACTGATCTTGTAAAAACCGTCAATTGAAGCTGTCAACCTGTTATCCCAGAAACCAAAATCCAATCCGACATTATAAGTTGTTGTTTCTTCCCATTTCAAATCAGGACTGGTACGGTTAGATATCGCAATCGGAACGGGACTCGGGCCAAAAATATACTGCGATACGCCATCTCCTGTGACATATGTCTGAAGATAATCGTTTGCCGCAGGAATATTCTGCTGACCTGTAATACCATATCCCAGTCGAAGCTTCATGTCTGAAAGTGTTTGGCTTTCTTTAAAGAATTCTTCCCTGATCTTCCAAGCGAAAGCCGCTGCAGGGAAATCGCCCCAACGATTTTCCTCGCTAAATCTTGAAGAGCCATCGCGACGGTAGCTTAAAGTCAGGAGATACTTGTCCTGAAAAGAAAGGTTTGTCCTTGCAAAAAATCCAATCAGCACCACATCCGTGTCGATATTTGTCTCAGGAAAATTCGACGGTAGGTTTGGATCATTCAAGTTACCCTGAACCAATTGATCACGCTCAAATTTCTGATACGAATATCCGCCGGTAACTTCGATATTGAAATTATCGACTTGCTTATTATATACTAGATACGCATCGAACAATCTGTTGCGTCGCGTTTCCTCAGAATATTCATTTGTTCCGAGCGGAACGTCAGCCAAAGTCAAACTCGAGGCGGTAATTCCGGCAGCAGCAGTCTTTTTCCTTGTTCCGTTCGCCTCATCGAAACCGACGTTGATGACCGTCCGGAGATCAGGAAAGAAATGCAGCTTATAGTCGACTTCAAAATTACCAAAGAACCTGCGGTTTGTTCCACGATCATTTGTCTGAAGAAGCTGCGCGACAGGGTTTCTGGGCGCCAGCTGCGTGATGATCGGCGTGCCGCCGGCATTTGTTCCATAAAATTCAAAGAATCCTCCAAACGGTGATGTTTCGTCGTAAACCGACTGGGTCGGATCGAAAGTAATTGCACTTCCTTCGACACCTTCGGCAAAACGGTTGCGCTCATCGGCATAATTCGCATTGACACGCATTTTTAGATGATTGTCAAAAAATGAAGGGTTTAATGCCACGCCAATTGAATTCCGATTGAATTTATTTGTGAGGCGAAGACCTTCCTGATATGTATTTCCAAGTGTAAGCCTTGCCGGGATGACGCCAAATAAATTCGCACGCAGATTGACGTTGTTATCTACGAAGTCAGTTCTTCTGTAGATTTCCTCCTGCCAATCTGTATTTGAGGTTCCGAGCAGTCCCACCGATCCGGGATTATATTGTTCGATCATTGCCCTGAATTCACTTGCATTGAATACATCCACGGTTTCGGTCACATGACCCGAACCGTACTGAAAATTATAATCGACCGACAGCTGCTTCCCGCCGCTCTTCGTCGTAATGATAATAACTCCATTCGAAGCGCGTGAACCGTAGATTGCCGTTGCCGATGCATCCTTCAAAACCGTGATCGATTCGATCGTATTGGGGTTGAGTGACGCCAGAAACGATGTCGATCCGGTGTTTGTTGTATTTTCGATCGGCAAGCCGTCGATTACAATTAGCGGGTCATTGCTTGCAAAAAGAGATGCGCCTCCTCGAATCCTGATTTCAGATCCTGATCCCGGTGCACCGCTTGTATTGATCGTAAGTCCGGCAATTTTACCGGTAAGCAGGTTTTCCGTCGTCACGATCGCACCGCGGTTGAAGTCCTTTGTAGTCAGCGTCGCCACCGAACCCGTCGCATCCTTTCGGCGCACGGTTCCGTAACCGACCTGCACAACGACTTCCTGAAGCTGATTGGCGTCTTCCTGAAGCGTGATCGTCACATCGGTTTGCGAGTCGAACTTCAGCGTCTGACTTGAGTAACCGATATAAGAAAATACTACAGTCTCCCCAACCTTTACGTTGTTCAGTTCGAACTTGCCGTCGAAGTCGGTCGACACACCATTATTGCTGCCTTCCACGACGACGTTTACTCCCGGTATCGGCTGTCCCGAAGCCTGGTCGACAACGGTACCGCGCAAGGTGCCCTGCGCGAGAACGCCAAACGGAAGCAACAGTAAGAAAAAGAACAACTTAGTGTAAATTGTTTTCATACATTTTGTTTAGGTTAAAATTTGCTTGTTTTGCTTATACTGTACTTCGAATTGTTAAATTTAAGTAAAAATCCTTACGAGCCCTTGAATCCCGTGTTAAATGCGTATCGAAAACGTTTTCGTGTTGAAAAGTTTCACGATATTCCGGAAATTGCGATGGGCTATTCGGTTTACGCAAAAATAAATTTACCTTTAGTTCGAAATACACTATGAATGAAACGTAAGGTTACCCTAAAACAAATTGCGAGAGAACTTGATGTATCGATCTCCACAGTATCAAAATCACTGCGAAACAGCCCCGAAATCAGCGAAGACACAAGGCAAAAGGTACAGGCTTTTGCAAAGTTATACAATTACCGTCCGAACAACATTGCTTTAAGCCTTAAAAACCGAAAAACCAAGACAATAGCGATCATAATACCCGAAATCGTCCATCATTTTTTTGCGACGGTAATCAGCGGGATCGAACAGGTCGCGAACGAGTCGGGCTATAACGTCATCGTCTGTCTGTCGAATGAGTCGTTCGACCGCGAAGTCATTAACATGGAAATGCTTGCCAACGGCAGCATCGACGGCTTCATCATTTCATTGTCGAAAGAAACCCAGTTTAAAGCCGACTTCCACCATATTTCAGAAGTCATCAGCCAGGGGATGCCGGTGGTGATGTTCGACAGGGTCACCAATGAGATCCTTTGCGACAAGGTGATCGTTGACGATAAAGCCGCCGCTTATGAGGCTGTACAACGGCTCATCGATCAGGGAAAAAAGAAGATCGCCCTTGTGACGACGGTGGATTATGTCAGCGTTGGGAAGTTCCGCACGGACGGCTATATCAAAGCACTTCAGGATAACGACCTGCCGTTTCAGGAAGACTTGATCATTCGCATTGACAATGTTGAGAAATGTGAGGAACAGATCAGCCGCCTGCTTGAAAACCGGGCGATAGATGCGGTTTTTGCAGTTAACGAATTGTTTGCAGTGACCATCATCAAGGCCGCAAACAAGTTCAGTCTCAAGGTTCCGGACGATCTTTCGGTGATCGCATTTACTGATGGAATCATCTCAAGATTTTCGACGCCGACGATCACGACGGTTAGCCAGAACGGTGAAAAAATGGGAATGAAAGCCGCGCAAATTCTCATCAGCCGAATAGAATCCGAAGACGACGAGGAAATGTACCGGACGGAGGTTATTGAGACGCACCTTGTTGAACGGGAAAGCACGAAGTAATTGACAGTTGAGAATTGACAGTTGATAATTATGCCTTGCGTGGAAATTATCATTTATCAATTGTCACTTATCAATTAAAAATCTATATTTGCCGCATTATCAAAGCTTATACTTACTTCGAAAATAAATAAGTTTTGATAAGCCACGCGCTTATCGTAATCAGCACGATATGGAAAAGCGTAAATTAGGATTCTGGGAAATCTGGAACATGAGTTTCGGGTTTCTGGGAATACAGTTTGGATTTGCCCTTCAGGGAGGCTTTATGTCCCGGATCTTTCAGAC
>CBDUBP010000119.1:0-7502 GCA_965365415.1 uncultured bacterium
AAGCGAGCGTTATAAATTACATTCCCTTCAATTTCTGAAAAAATTCTTCCGCATAACCGTCACTTATCGGAATAAGATTCTCCCCGATCTTGATCCGCTTTCGTTCGATATGCGCTATCTTATCGATTGCCACCATATAGGAACGATGGACTCGTGCAAATTTCATTACCGGTAGCAGTTCTTCCAATTTAGCGAAGCTCAGTAATGTCATTATTTTTTCGGTAGCCGTATGAATCCGTAAATAATCCTTCATGCTTTCAATAAAAAGAATTTCGTTCGTGGCAATTTTCTGTATGCGATTTCCCGACTTTAAAAAGATAAATTCGGACTCTTTGGCAGTTTCGGGCTGTTTTACTTTTTCCGGTTGCTTACCCGATTGCCCCTGATGGATATGAAATACACTTTTATAAAATCGTTCAAAAGAAATAGGTTTAAGCAGGTAATCTTTAACCTGAAGGTCGAAAGCTTTCAGTGCATACTGATCGTAAGCTGTCGTAAGAATGATTACAGGCTTTGGATTCAGCATCGGAATAAAGCTCAAGCCATCGAGATCCGGCATGTTGATATCGAGAAACAGCAGATCGGGTGCGTCTTGCGAAATCCAGGCGGTGGCTTCCAGTGCGCTTGAGAACGTGCCTTTCAATTCCAGAAATGGAACTTTGCCGATATATGCCTCTAGAATTTCCTGGGCCAGAGGTTCGTCGTCAATAATATAGCAGGTCAGTTTCTCTTTCATGAGATTGAAGATGTATCGTGGATGGTTAAAGTTACACAATACCTGTCGCCGTAATCCGAAATTTCCAGTGTGTGCTTATCCGGATAAAGCAACTGAAGCCTTTTCCTGATGTTTGGCAGGCCTATTCCGCCGGGTTCATCAAAGTCGGTGTTTTGGTTTTTTGCTGTCGGATTTTGTATGCTGAATTTAAGCGCATTATCTTTTATCAGAACTTTCACCTTGATATCAAGCGGTTCCATTCGCGCGGGAGCATGCTTATATGCATTTTCCAAGAAATGAATGAACAGCAGCGGTGCAATGTAAGATGATCCATCGATTCCTTCAATCATCAGATCTACAACAGGATCAGCTTTATAACGGAACTGCTGCAGCGCAATATAATCTTTCAGGTAATCGATCTCCCGCGACAGCAGCACCGTATGGGCATTTGATTCATAGATCATATACCGCATCAAGGACGCCAGACGAAGAACGGCCTCAGGGGCTGTTTCGGCTTTCTTATAAACCAATGTGTGTATGTTATTAAGCGTATTGAAAAGGAAATGCGGATTGATTTGCGATTTCAGGTAATGCAATTCAGATTGGACGGCCTGATTTTCCAGTTGTTCTTTTCGGATAGTGTTCAATACCAGATTTTCCGTGATCCGCGCCAGCCAACTCAGAAAGAGAAATATAGGAACAATTGTCAGAAGCGCCACAAGATAATGTCCAAGGATCGGGTCCCAACCGGTCGGCCTTCCATTATGTGTGATCATAAACAGGATCGGTGCGGTGAAAACGGCTATTGCCAGTTTTATATAATAATTCCGTCCCTTCTTTTTTCCGGAATATCCCGTCAGCAGGATAAAGTGACCGTAAAATACATATATGCAGGTCATAATAAATCCGATGGTTACGCGAAACCAATCGGGCGTATCCTGACTGAGCTGGAAACCCACAAGCAAACTAAAAAGAAGCCAAAGCGAAATATGGATCCTGGTAAAAACCTTTTTTATCCGAAGCATAAAGGCAAAGATATTACATCCCGACTTTCTGCTATTGTTTAGTCGACGGTTAACGGGGTATGATCTGCAAACCGGCCATATCGATCTGCCAATAAATTAAAGGGTCTAAAATCCCGGCTCGTCGATTAATTCATGGGCTCGGTATATCGGGTTTTGTGAAACTATTTCAAACAATTCTATTTGCTGAAATAAGAATTTGTCCGGAACCCTCGGACATCAATTAGCAGCATTATGGAAAATCCCCAAAACGGCCTGTTGATCCGAAACGTCTCAAAGCGATACGCGAACGGTGTTCAGGCGCTCAATAATATAAACCTCACAATCCCAAACGGAATGTATGGACTACTCGGCCCGAATGGCGCAGGCAAATCTACCTTAATGCGGATACTGGCAACATTGCAGGAATCGGATTCAGGAAGCATTCAGCTTGGCGAAATTAATGTCAGGTCCCAAAAAGATGAGATCCGTCGGACTCTCGGTTATCTGCCGCAGGAGTTCGGCGTTTATCCGAAAGCAACCGCGGAAGACCTGCTTGATTATTTCGCAGTATTAAAAGGCATAACCAGCCGTACGCCAAGAAAGGAAGTAGTTGAAGCACTATTGAAAAAGGTCAATCTTTGGGAAAAGCGAAAGCAAAAACTGGGCGGTTTCTCCGGGGGAATGAAACAGCGTTTCGGCGTAGCTGTCGCATTGTTGGGTAATCCGAAATTAATGATCGTCGATGAGCCTACTGCAGGTCTCGATCCTGCCGAGCGTGTGCGGTTCCTGAATCTTTTGAGTGAACTTGGCGAAAACAGCGTGGTGATCTTATCGACGCATATCGTTGAAGATGTGAGCGAGCTTTGTACACGGATGGCCATCATCAATAAAGGACAGATTTTAAAAGAGGACGATCCTCTAAAAACCGTACAGGAATTAAACGGACTGATCTGGCGCCAGGTAATCGATAAAACGTCATTGTCGAAAATGGAACTTGAGCACAAGGTAATCTCTACCAAACTGCTCGGCGGCCGCACCGTGGTTCACGTTTATTGTGAAGGACATCCCGGAAACGGATTTGAGCCCGTAGCCGCAGATCTTGAAGATGTGTATTTCGCCACAATGGTTGGCTATACCGGAAATCAATCACCGGCGGCAATATGAAACTCTGGAAAATCTTCCGATTCGAATTCGCTTGCCAGATTCGGAGCCTTACGACGTGGTTGTATTTATCGGTTCTATTGATCTTTACTTTACTGATGGGTTTCCTCATCACACCCAACGACGGCGTTTTTGAAAACAATACATTCCATATAACGGCCATTTCGGTGATGGGCGGTTTTCTGTGGCTGATAATGGGCGCTGTCGTAGCAGGTGAAGCAGCTTCACGAGATGTGCAAACACGCATGCATCCTCTTACCTACTCGACGGCGATTACAAAATTTGACTACCTAACGGGCCGTTTTCTCGCGGCACTTTTAGTCAATGCAGTGTTGATGCTTTCCGTACCAATTGGCGTGTGGATTTCTTTTTATCTGCCCGGAATTGAACATGCAGAACTTCAGCCTTTCGAATTATGGCCGTACTTAAGCGTATTTTTTTTGATCGCGTTTCCGAACGCCTTTATCGCAACGGCGCTGCAGTTCGCGATTGCGGCACTTACCCGTAAGGTACTGACTGCATTTGTTGCCAGTCTGCTGTTGGCCTTTTTTGCACAGATCATCGGTTCGGCGGCGGCACAGCTTTTTGGGAATTGGGATTTGGTAAAATTGCTCGATTCGGTCGGTGTTGTCGGGATTATTGCCAATGATCTCGGAACCTGGACTCCATCAGAAAAGAACGTACGGTTGGTGAAGCTCGAAGGAATGTTCTTGTGGAACCGCATTATGTGGATTTCGATTGCGCTCGGTTCGCTTATATACGCATATTTCCGCTTCAGTTTTCTCCAGCCGGAAACGAGCGGGAAAAGTCGTTGGTTTGCTTTGCGCAGAATGAAAACCGACGAAGCTGTGATTGAGATTGCAACGGCAGCATCGGACGCGATTCGTGTTTCGGAAGTTCGGCAAATGTTCGGACCGGTAGCTAATTTTCACCAGGCGTTATACATTGCACGCAGATCATTCTTTCAAATTGCAAAAAATCCGGCAGGACTTACGCTGGTGACCGTAATAGCATTTATCTCGGCTGCATTCGGTGATAGAATAATGACGCAGTTTGATATTCCGCAGATCCCGACAACGGCGCTGGTGCTAGATTATTTTACCGCGCCGGTTGGTGACCTCGCAACGCCTTGGGCAATCATTCCGCTGCTGATCATATATTTTGCCGGGGAACTGATTTGGCGCGAACGAGAAGCGCGCATCAGCGATATTGCCGACGCGACATCGGTTACTGATTACGTTCTTCTGAGCGGAAAATTTCTGGGCTTGTCTTTAATTGTTTTTGTTTGGATGTTACTGCTGGTGCTTGGCGGTATGACCATGCAGGCAGGTCTTGGATATTTCAACTTTGAACCGGGTTTATATTTTCAGGTGCTTTCGATGCAACTCATGGAATACCTGATCTTCGCAACGCTGGCTTTTGCGATCCATGTTGTAATAAACCGGAAATATCTTGGATACCTGATTAATGTGCTACTTCTAGCCTTTATAGGTTTTCCGTCCACGTTTCTGATGGAACATCCAATGCTCATTTTCGGATCGTCTCCGGGATGGTCGTATACCGATATGCGAGGATTCGGTTCTTCTCTTTTTCCGTGGTTCAGTTACAGTATCTATTGGACATCATGGGCTTTGCTTCTTTTGATTTCGGCGAATCTGTTGTGGCCACGTGGCAGGGAAACCGGCTTCAAATTTCGGCTATTGACTGCAAAGCATCGTTTTAACCGCGGATCACTCCGAATTGCAATCGTCGGGCTAATCTTTTTGATTACCGCGGCAGGTTTTATCTATTATCAGACAAATATTGCAGCCGATTACCTTACCGCTTCCGACGTCAATAATCAAAAAGCCGAATACGAAAAACGTTACGGGCAATATCGAAACATTTTGCAGCCCCAACTCACGGCGACGAAACTTCAGGTTGACCTGTTACCGGACGATCAACGCGTTTTTATCCGTGGCGAATACACGCTAATCAATGAAACTGACCATGAGATAAAAACCATCCATTTCGGAAACATCTCCGAAACGCCGGTTTCTGGAATTGCCATCGATCGCCCAAATAAAATGGTTGTATCGGATAATCAGCTCAGCCATTACATCTATGCTCTGGAGAAACCTCTTTCGCCCGGTGATTCTTTAAAACTGACTTTTGCCATTGATTATATACAGTCAGGATTTCGCCATGGCAAATCAAATGACCTCATTGCAAATAACGGTTCCAGTTTTTCGAATTATGATCTTCTCCCGTCGATCGGGTATCGAAGCCACAGAGAGATCAAGGACAATGTCAGCAGGAAAAAACATGATCTTGCCAAGCGTCCAACGCTGGCGTCATTGAATGATATGGAAGCCCGTAAAAAGACGCTGGTTTCAGATAAAGGTATCTTGGAAGCAACTATAAGCACCTCAATTGATGAAACTGCAGTTGCTCCCGGAAAGCTGCTAAGAACATGGACGGCTGCGGGACGACGTTACTTCCACTATAAAACTGATGCTGCGATCGGCGGTGAATATTCGGTCCTTTCGGGCAAATATTCCGTACAAGAGCATCAATGGAACGATGTTTTTATAAAAATTTATCACTATCCCGGACACTCTCAAAATGTCGGTTGGATGCTGCGTTGCGTAAGTGAATCATTGGAGCATTACACAAAAGAATTCGGGCCCTATCCTCATAAACGCATAACGCTGGTCGAGCGCGCCGGAAATGGTGGCGGAGCAAGTGCCGATGCAAGCATCATTTATTATGGCGAGCAATTTTCTCTTTTGGATGCTGATACCAGTCCCGGCGGATTCCACCTTCCGTATTATATTCTGGCGCACGAAATTGCGCATCAATGGTGGGGCCTCGCCAGATTAACTCCTGCAAACGTTGAAGGTGCAGGTGTTTTGATTGAAGGTCTTGCGGTTTACTCAGGAATGCAGGTACTCGAAAAGCACTATGGAAAAAGCCATTTAAGGAAATATGTCAGCTATTTACACTCTTCATATGAATCACCACGTTCACTCGCATCTCCATCTTTAATACGGGCAGATCAGTCGTTTTTGTATTATAAAAAGGGCGGTCTTGCGATGCATTCACTCAGCAGGTATATCGGACAAAGAAAAGTCAATGCAGCCTTGCGGACACTTCTTGAAAAACGCAAATCGGACGAAATCCTGTATCCGACAACATTGGATCTTTATCGGGAGCTAAAAAAGGTTACGCCCAAATCTTACGATTATCTGTTACGGGATTTGTTCACCACGAATACATACTGGCGGCTCAAGACAAAGCACTTTACCACATCGCAGAATAAACTCGGCACCTGGGACGCCACTATGAAGGTTTATGCCGAAAAGTTTACAGTTGACAGTGCCGGAAATGAAACAATTGTTCCAATGGACGATTGGCTGGAGATTGGAATATATGAACAAGGCAAAGACTATGACGAGCCGCTGTACTTAAAGATGCATCGCATCACAACCGGCGATACGACCATAAAATTAACGCTTTCTCGAAAGCCTGACCGCGGCGGCATCGATCCTAACTTTTTGATGATTGATGTGAGGACTGACGATAATATTTTGCAAATGGATGACTAGCCTCTCGTCCGAAAGCAACGATGATATAACAAAAAAAAGACAGCCCAGACTGTCTTTCTTACTTTCAATGGATCACTTTTTAATGTACTTCAAGCAACTTACCTTTTCATCCGCTATTACTTTAATAAAATAGATCCCTGTCGCTCCAGCAACATTTGCGGAAATTTCTGAAACGGTATTATAGTCGGCGGTAAAATTTTGCTTGCCTGTAATATCTGAAATCTCAAGATGCGCTGTATGTACCGTTTCGCCTAATGCAACTGTAAAATTTCCATTGCCCGGGTTGGGATGCAGGCGTGCTGTTGAACCGAACAGCGGCACGTTTGTATCGAGTGTCCGCGCCATATATTGAATTCCGCTTTGCTCGTTAAATCTGGTGATGAATGCGTCTGTGTCGTTTGTACTTGATAGAGTATTTCCAAAGTGTGTACAGGGAACACCTTCAGAACGGATGCTTCCCGACATATAATACGAATCACCTTCGCCTTTGACAAATCCCGAAATGTACAATGATATAAATGCTTCTTCGTTATCGCCGTTGCCCGTGATCCGCAACAGATTCCTCGCAATATCGTAGGTTGCCACAAAGAATTCGGATGCGGCAAGGGTCAGATCATATGTGAAATCGTCGGTACTGTCGAAGGTAGCCGTTGCGATATTCTGACCATTATTGCTGAAAACGCCAAGTACGCTGATCTCATTACCATTCGTCAAAATCTCACTTCCACCACCGTATTTCGATCACACCCATCCAGATGAGCGATTCCGAACTATCTATCGAAGGAATAAACAGCTTTGCGAACTTGCGGAAACTACATATTGAAAGCATGAACCTGCAGGATCCAAACATCGACGGATTGCAGAATCTCGAGATTTTGCGGTTCAGGCAATATGGCCTTGCCAATTGCATCATTACTAATGCGCCTGCGCTTGAAAGTATTGACCTGGATACGAATTAGTTTACGTCCTTCGATTTTACTTCCAAATCCGGTAACAGATGTTCTGCATTTTCCCGCATCTGAAGAAATTTCAAAA
>CBDUBP010000120.1:0-7492 GCA_965365415.1 uncultured bacterium
GACCAAGGCTGCTTAAAATGATGATATCGGCAAGATCGATCCCGCCGCGGTTACCGAAATTGCCACCGCCTCCGCGCTTGTTTCGCGCGATGAGGAAGATGATCAGTATTATCACGAAGATGATAACGCCAAAAGGAAAATCTTTGCCTTTATTGGCCTTTCGCGTCCCTTTGTATTTGCCTTTGAGCGCGTAAAAAACCTCATCGACACCTTTGTCGAGTCCGGCGTAATAATTACCGTTCTTGAATTCAGGGATGATGATGTAATCGATGATCTGCTTCGTCGTTGCGGCAATCAGTTTGTCTTCGACACCGTAACCTGGAGCGATCCAGATCTTTCGTTCTTTTTCGGCAAGCAGGATGAATACGCCGTTGTCTTCCTTTTCCTGCCCGACGCCCCATTCCTGAGCCCATTTCGGCGCGAGTATCCCGATGTTTTCGTTTTCGATAGTTTCAACGGTTACAACCACGATCTGCGTTGATGTCGAATCAGAATAACGGATCAGCTTTTCTTCAAGCGCAGATTTTTCACCTGGCTGAAGCATGTCCGCGTAATCGTAAACACTGGTCTGGAATGCAGGTTTCTCAGGAATTTTGAACTGCGCAAAGCAAACGGTCGCGAACAATAGTGCGAGGGATAAAAAAATATTGCGGATGTTACCCATTTGAGATTTCGTTTGTAAGTTCATCCGTATCGTCATGTCTTCCCGGGAAATACTGCTGGAGCCTTTCGCCTGCGCGCTTTATTCCATCGATCAATCCCTTTTTGAAATTCCCTTTTTTGAATTCCGCGGCCATGATGTCTTTTGTGCAATCCCAAAAATCGGGTTCGACAACATCATTGATTCCCTTATCGCCGCAAATCACGAATTGATGATCGTCGACAGCAAGATAGATTAGCACGCCGTTCTTAAGTTCAGTAGCATCCATCTTCAAAAGATGAAAAACTTCTTTCGCCCGTTCAAACGGTTCTTTCGGAGTGTTCTTTTCGATATGCACGCGTATCTCACCCGACGTTTCTTTTTCAGCTCTGCGGATGGCTTCGACCACTTCGAGTTCTTCTTCGGCAGTCAGGAATTTTGCGGGATCCATATTAAAATTTTACCTCAACCGGCTTGTCGGCACCCGTAACTGATTTGAAATACGGTCTTTCCGGATAGCTTCCCAAAACGAGGTTTTGCGGTGTCTTCAACACGTAAGCATTGTAAGCCTGAACAGCCTCATTGTAACGTGTCCGCGCAGTCAGGATCTGGTTTTCCGTACTTGTAAGCTCGGCTTGAAGATCCCGGAAATTCTGTGTTGCTTTTAAATCCGGATAACGTTCGACCGTTACAAGAAGTCGCGACAAAGCGGAAGAAACTCCTGCCTGTGCCTGCTGGAATTGTGCGAGCTGTTCCGGAGTGATGTTTGTCGGATCGACCTGTACCGATGTCGCTTTCGCACGCGCTTCAATCACCTGTGTCAGCGTTCCTTTCTCAAAATCGGCCGCGCCTTTTACCGTGTTGACAAGGTTTCCGATTAGGTCATTCCGACGTTGATACGATGTTTCGACATTTCCCCACTCTTTATTGACCGCCTGATTGTGGCGAAGCGCCGTGTTGCGGACGCTGATCACCCAAAATACAAGCAGTAAGACGATTCCGCCGACGATGATCCATGGTAAGTACTTTTTCATTTTGTTTAGATGTTAGATTGTTAGATTGTTAGAGTTTAGAAGTTTAGATTTTAGCTGTTAGCTGTGAACTGTCAACTTTTTGCAAATTATCAATTATCGGCTGTCAATTATCAATTATAAATTGTTCTTGATATTCTGCAGCTGCACCTTCACCGCTTCCAATTTGGAAATGATCTCAAACTTATCAAGCGTTTTTTTCTGGCCTTGCTTTAAATGCGTCTTGGCACCATCAAGAGTAAATCCGCGCTCTTTGACCAAATGGTAGATCAATTGCAGGTTTTTGACATCTTCAGGCGTAAACATCCTGTTGCCCTTGGCGTTCTTTTTTGGTTTTAAGATATCAAACTCTTTGTCCCAAAACCGGATCAGCGACGCATTGACGTTAAACGCCCTTGCAAGTTCGCCAATGCTGTAATATCTTTTGTCTGGTGATAAATCTATATGCATCAGTCGAGCGATTGGTTTTCCTGGTTAGCTAATTCGGCAATGGCCACATATTCGGCAGCCGAAATATTGCCGTAATAAAAATTGAGCGGGTTGACGACCTGGCCGTTCTTGTGGACTTCATAATGCAGATGCGGCGCTTCCGAACGGCCCGTACTTCCGACGAATCCGATGATGTCGCCGCGTTTGACGCGCTGGCCGCGCTTCACTTTATACTTGCTCAAATGTCCGTATAATGTTTCGTATCCGTAACCGTGTTTGATCACAATATGGTTTCCATAACCCGAAGCCGTGTTGTCGGCCTTTGCAACAACACCATCGCCGGTTGCGAAGATAGGCGTTCCCGTTCTTGCCGAGAAATCCATTCCCTGATGAAATTTCCGAACCTTCGTAAACGGGTCGCTCCGATATCCGAACCCCGATGCCACCGCACGGAGCTTTTCGTTCTGCACCGGCTGTATCGCGGGGATAGCCGACAGCAATTTACTTTTTTCCCTGGCAAGTTTTACAATTTCGTCAAGCGATTTCGATTGTATTGCCAATTGCTTGGAAAGAACGTCGACACGCTTTGTAGTATTTACAACCAATTCTGAATTGTCGTAACCTTCAAGTTCGCGATACCTGTTCACGCCGCCAAATCCTGCTTTGCGCTGCTCGTCGGGAATCGGGGCAGCATTGAAATATGCGCGGTAAAGGTTGTTGTCGCGCTCCTCGATGTTCGAAAGTACGTCATTTATCTGGTCCATTTTCTTGTTCAGGATCGAATAGCGCAGCCGCAGGTTCTCGATTTCGCGTGTCAAAAGGCGGTCTTTCGGAGTCTCAAAAAAAGGCGTGCTGAGCAATATTACGAATGCCAGCGTTCCGAACAGCGCCGATGACAACAGGAAAAGCGCGATGTAAGCCACTTTCGTACGCTTTTTCTTCGTGATTTTCCGATAGGCGAGGCTCTCCGGATCGTAATAATATTTAACCTTCTTCATATTTCAAAATATCCTATTTTTGCGCGTGCCCAATAGGATTTTAGCGTGCCGAAGCGCGGCAGTCGAGCAAATTTAATAAAGTTTGGATTGCATCGCGGTTTTTTGTTTCAATCAGGGCCTTTTTCCGGCTTTTCGCTTCAAGAGCGCTGCCTAAGAGTTGATTCGTTGATTGGTGGATTTGTTTATTCGGATCCAAATAAACGAATAGCAAATAATCACATAAACAATGAAATCACAAGACATAAGGAAGCAATTTCTCAACTTCTTCCAATCAAAAGGCCATCTCATCGTGCCCTCGGCGCCCATCGTACTCAAAGACGATCCGACCTTGATGTTCAACAACTCGGGGATGGCGCAGTTCAAGGAATTTTTCCTTGGCAATGGTACGCCAAAGTCGCCCCGTATCGCCGATACTCAAAAATGCCTTCGAGTTTCCGGAAAACACAACGACCTTGAGGAAGTCGGAATCGACACTTATCACCACACGATGTTCGAAATGCTCGGCAACTGGTCGTTTGGCGATTATTTCAAAAAGGAAGCGATTCATTGGGCTTGGGAACTTTTGACGGAAGTCTACAAGATCGATAAAGACATTCTTTATGTCACCGTCTTCGAAGGAAGCAAAGAAGAAAATGTTCCATTTGACCGGGAAGCGTACGACATTTGGAAAACTTTGATTTCCGAAGACCGCATCCTGCTCGGAAACAAAAAAGACAATTTTTGGGAAATGGGTGATCAGGGTCCGTGCGGGCCTTGTTCGGAAATCCATGTCGACATCCGTACTGCCGAAGAAAAAGCCAAAGTTCCCGGAAAACAGCTCGTCAATGCCGATCATCCGCATGTCGTTGAGATCTGGAATAATGTATTTATGGAATTCAACCGCAAAGCTGATGGTTCGCTTGAAAAACTTCCGGCACAGCACGTCGATACCGGAATGGGATTCGAACGCTTGTGCATGGTTTTGCAGGGCGTGCGGTCGAATTACGATACGGATGTCTTTTCGCCAATCATCAATAAGATCGAATCTATCACCGGTTCAGCCTATACGATTTCCGCTGAAAATGAATCAGCAGAGAAAATCAATATTGCGATCCGCGTTATCGCCGATCACGTCCGCGCTGTTGCTTTCGCCATCGCCGACGGGCAGCTTCCGTCGAATACCGGTGCCGGCTATGTCATCCGCCGTATTTTGCGCCGCGCAATCCGATATGGATTTACATTCCTGAATACAAAAGAAGCTTTTATTTACAAGCTTGTTGAAACGCTTGCAGATCAAATGGGCGTGCAGTTTCCGGAAATCCGTTCACAGGAAAAACTGGTGGCAAATGTCATCAGGGAAGAAGAAACATCTTTTCTTCGCACGCTCGATCAGGGATTGCAGCTTTTGGAGAATGTCATTTCGTCAACAAAAGGCGATGTGGTTTCAGGTCAGAAAGCGTTCGAACTTTACGATACGTTCGGGTTTCCGATCGATTTAA
Source organism: uncultured bacterium (assembly GCA_965365415.1). GTDB lineage: Bacteria > Bacteroidota > Bacteroidia > Flavobacteriales > Flavobacteriaceae > Flavobacterium. Next base: position 4,577 of record CBDUBP010000120.1, read on the forward strand.
CTGCATTGATCCTTCGCGAACGCGGGCTTTCACTCGACGAAAAGGGTTTTGATCAGGCAATGACCGAGCAAAAAACACGGTCGCGCGCAGCATCCGAAGTTTCAACGGGCGACTGGACCATCCTTGGCGAAACGTCTTCGGAACCATTTGTCGGATATGACCTTTTGGTCAATGAGGTCAAAATCATGCGCTATCGATTCGTCGATTCGAAAAAGGACGGAAAACTTTACCAGATTGTCCTTGATCATACGCCATTTTATCCCGAAGGCGGCGGACAAGTCGGCGACAAGGGAACTTTGTCGAACGGATCGGAAAACATCGAGATCATCGATACGAAGAAAGAAAACAACCTGATCATCCATTTTGCGAAGTCGTTCCCAAAAGATCCGAGTGCGGCTTTTATTGCAAATGTCAATAAAGAATTGAGGTCGCGTACTGCGGGAAATCACTCCGCTACGCACCTGATGCATTTGGCGCTGCGCCAGGTTCTGGGTACGCACGTCGAACAAAAGGGATCATTGGTGGCGCCAGATTATTTGCGTTTTGACTTCTCGCATTTTGCCAAAATGACCGATGATGAAATTCGCCAGGTAGAAGATAAGGTCAATCAAATGATCTCTGAACATCTTCCGCTTGTCGAACGCAGGAATATTCCGTACGCGCAGGCAATCGAAGAAGGCGCGATGGCGTTGTTCGGGGAGAAATATGGAGATACAGTCCGTGCGATCAAATTTGGCGAAAGCATGGAATTGTGCGGTGGGATTCACGTACTGAATACAGCCGATATCTGGCATTTTAAAATTGTGGGCGAAGGTGCTGTAGCCGCCGGGATCCGTCGGATCGAAGCAATTACAGGAAAGGCGGCGCGCGAATATTTTGCAGATCAGGAAAAGGCGCTTGCTGAGATCAAATCTGTTTTAAAAAATCCGCAGGATACGATCAAAGCTGTCGTTTCGCTTCAGGATGAGAACACCAAACTCAAAAAACAGCTTGAGTTGCTTCTTAAGGACAAAGCTAAAAACCTTAAAGGTGAACTTTCCTCTAAGATCACTGAAGTCAATGGCGTCAGGTTTTTGGCTACACAGGTCGCTCTCGATGCGTCAGGTGCGAAAGATCTTGCCTATGAATTGGGAAGCATTGGAACGAATTTGTTTCTTGTTCTCGCGACGGTCAACGATGGCAAGCCAATGCTGACGTGCTATATCTCCAAAGAGTTGGTTTCTGAAAAACACCTCGACGCCGGAAAAGTCGTCCGCGAACTTGGCAAATATATCCAGGGCGGCGGCGGCGGCCAGCCATTCTTTGCGACCGCGGGCGGAAAGGAACCGTCCGGAATAGCAAAAGCCCTTGAAGAATCAATTAATTTCATTAAGTAAATCTGTAAACCTGTGGCAGAAAAATTCCGAAATAATTTTTTGCCACAGATGTGTGTCAATTTTTTTTGTCGGATTTTTTTTGACACGAATTGCGTTGCAAATTTTTAATTTATAGAGTTGCCGCATCCCGTAAACGTTCTCCGTTATTTTTGTTAAGTTTATCTCGCGCTTAAGGCATTAAAAACGATGACTTTACGGAAAATCTACCTTATTAACTTTTGCGTTCCTATCATTCGGAGAATCAGGGCAGGATTTTGACCCGACGGCATTTCACTTACATGGGCGAAACCGTGAGTCGTAATTTTATGTATGGATCACTTGAAACCCCTGATCCTGCGTCAGTGAATCAGAATTTTTCCAAATCCGTCGAATGGCATCCTCAATATTTATACGAATTGCGAAATCCGGGATGTCCGCATTACGGATATGGTGGGCAAATTGGTATTTCAGGGTTGGTAGACAGCTCGATATTTCTGGATTATCGTCCGGAATTTATATGATCGAAGTTGCCTCCGGGTTTGGGTTACATCGCCAGAAGATCGTGAAGAATTGACAAATTACCCCGTACTACTCGGGGTTTTTTATTTCCTTTGCTTTTTAGCTGCAAATGGAATTCCGTACTATAATCTCAATCCCAAAAAGCGCTTTCCCTATTGATTATTCCTCGCGGATATTTTCAATCGGCTCCTGTTTTGCGGTCAATATTTCGGAGAAATTCAGCTATTTCAAGTTCAGGAATGTTGTCAACCCAACCGGGATTCTTTTTCATCCGGAAGCGATTTCGAGATTTGTTAATGATGCCGTTCATCAGCGCAAATTCTCCGAACATGATCTAATCTTTCAGCAAGAGCGTTATCATTGCTTTGATGCGCATTCCGATTTAAGCGGTTCAGACCCGGCGGGTGTTGTTGAATTACTAAACAACGCAATTTCACAGGCTGAGCAGGATATCAGGGCAGCATCGCACATCATCATCACTTTGGGGACGGCATGGGTTTATCGGCTGTTAATCGATGGCCGAATAGTTGCCAACTGCCACAAAGTTCCGCAAAAGGAATTTTCGAAAGAGCTTCTGAGCGTTGACCGGATCCGCGAATGCGTAGAGAACATCATTACTGACATACGTGAATTGAATAAGGCCGCGGAGGTCATTTTTTCAGTATCTCCCATAAGGCATCTCAAAGATGGCTTTATTGAAAATCAGCGCAGCAAATCCAATTTGATTTCTGCACTTCACGAAGCTATAGCGGATCATCAGCATGTATCTTATTTCCCTTCTTACGAGATCATGATGGATGAACTTCGCGATTATCGCTTTTATGCCGACGAAATGATACATCCAAGCCGCACCGCCATCAACTACATATGGGACCGGTTTTCATCAGCGTGGATCGATCCGGATGCGACTATGGTCATGGAAGAAATAGACGGGATCTGCAGAGCATTGGAACATCGTCCTTTTAATCCTGACTCATCTGCACATAAAAAATTCATGGAGGCGACTTCAGCTAAAATTGATGCATTGCAGAAAAGATTTCCA
>CBDUBP010000121.1:0-7488 GCA_965365415.1 uncultured bacterium
TTCGATCCCGTGGTAAGACTTATAACCATACTCATATTTCTGGCAAGCTTGTCGCTTTCGGCGCAACCCGACAAATCTGCCGTTGCCAAAGTTCTGGACGATTGGCACAAAGCTGCCGCTGAAGCAAAGTTCGACGCCTATTTCGGACTGATGACAAAAGACGCGATCTTCATAGGAACGGATCCGACCGAAAACTGGAACATCGATCAATTCAAAGCATTCGCAAAGCCCTGGTTTGACAAAGGAAAAGCGTGGGACTTCAAAGCCGTGGAAAGGAATATTTTTTTCTCTGCTGATGGCCAGACCGCATGGTTCGACGAGCTGCTTGATACATGGATGAAATTATGCAGAGGTTCGGGCGTACTTCGTAAGGAAAACGGGCAATGGAAGATCGCGCATTACGTATTATCGATCTCAATCCCGAACGACAATACAAATGAAGTCATCAAGCTAAAAAAAGATTTTGATGACCAGCATCTTGAAAAGATAAAGGATAAAAAATAAACCGCATATAGCGGTTTTTTTATTTGTACGATTTGCGCAGATTTTCCAGCATCACTTCAGTCATCGTCGGCAAATCATAATTGTGTTTCCAGCGCCAGTCTTGCCGCGCTGAAGAATCGTCAATGCTCGCAGGCCAGCTGTCGGCTATCTTCTGGCGGAAATCAGGATTATAGCTTATCGTAAATTCAGGTATGTGTTTTTTGATTTCGTCTGCAATCTCCTTTGGTGTAAAACTGATCGCCGACAGATTGTAGGACGACCTGATCTTGATGTTTTCCGCAGGTGCTTCCATGATCTCAACCGTCGCCCTGATCGCATCGTCCATGTACATCATCGGCATTTCGGTTCCTTCAGAAAGGAAGCATTCGTATTTGCCATCGCTTAATGCCTTGTGATAAATATCGACGGCATAGTCGGTCGTTCCTCCGCCCGGCGGTGATGTCCAGCTGATCAATCCCGGATATCGGATGCTTCGTACATCAACACCAAAAATATTGTGGTAATATTCACACCATCTTTCGCCCGCCTGTTTGCTGATCCCATATACGGTTGACGGTTCCGCAATGGTGTATTGCGGAGTTTGTTTTTTTGGCGTCGTCGGCCCGAATACCGCGATGCTCGATGGCCAGAAAACCTTTTTGATCTTTCCCGCTTTGGCAAGGTTCAGCACATGGAAAAGCGAATTCATATTCAGATCCCAGGCAAATGCAGGATTTTTTTCGGCAGTTGCAGATAATAATGCCGCCATTAAATACACTTCTTCAATCTGGTATTTTTCAAGCAGGTGTTCGATCTGATTGTAATCGAGGGCATTTACAACTTCAAACGGGCCCGAAGTAACGACTTCCGTATCGAGTTTCCGGATATCCGAGGCAATGACGTTATTTGTTCCGTGAATCTGTCGAAGCTTTTGGGTAAGCTCGGTTCCTATTTGCCCGCAGGCACCAATGATTAGAATTTTCGCAGCCATGCAATTCGTTTGATGCAAATATAACGCATTCGAAAGCGAGATTTTATTCTCAAGGACGCCTTGCTTAACAAATAATTCGCATTCTGAAGTCAAAAATTCGCCCGACTGATTTTGTAACTTTGCACGAAACGATCTACAATGAAATATCCGCTGCTGATTATCTGTGCTTTGCTGCTATTGTCGTGCAACAACGATTCAGAGCAACGAATGGCCGAAAATGCGCGCGACCTCAAAAAAAAGGAAGCCATTTTCAAAAAAATCAGCAAGGCTTGGAATTTCAATGCGAGACCGATCAATCCGGTATCTGAAAAAATGATGGCCGACTGGACGCAATGGCGGTCATTCCTCAAAGAACTTTCCCAGAAACCTCAAAGTACGATCGGCGCATTCCGGAAGAAAGACCGCGTTCTGTCGATCCGCGTCAAAGAACTTAACGGTAATGTTCCCGTTCAATTCGACAAGCCTGAAATCCGCAGCCGCATTGCAGTCCTCAACACAAAGATCAATTCGCTCAACCTTTTTATCAATCTTCAGGACATTCCCGATGAAAAAATCGTTCTCCTGATCGGAGAGATCAATTCAGAACTTTCATCATTACAGTCTCAAATGGGCGAAATCGTCCGAAAAGCCCAAATCCCGAAAGAAGTCGGAGAGGAAGACATGATCCGCATGCTCGACACCTCGCGTGCAATTCCAAACAACCCTAAACCATCCCCGTTTTGAGCAAGGAAGATGTTTTTGGAAAATACGCGAATGATTCAAAGGTGCTCCAGATCGCGGACGAACTTGGCAAACGCAGCAACAAAATACAGCTAAAAGGCCTTTCCGGATCGGCATATTCGTTTGTGGTAAATGCAGTTTTTGCAAAGGCTGAACTGCCATTTTTGCTGATATTTAACGATAAGGAAGAAGCAGCCTATCATCTCAACGATCTTGAACGAATGACGGGCGAACCGGATGTGCTGTTCTATCCCGGATCGTATCGGCGGCCGTACCAGATCGAGGAAACCGACAATGCCAATGTTTTGCTTCGGGCTGAAGTGCTGAATCGGATAAGTTCGCGAAAGAAACCTGCGATCATCGTTACTTATACAGATGCAATTTTCGAAAAGGTCATTACCAGGAAAGATCTCGAGAAAAGCACTTTGAAAGTTGCCGTCAATGATAAGATCTCAATCGAGTTCATCAATGAAGTACTTCACGAATACGAATTCAAGCGTGTTGATTTTATCACCGAACCGGGAGAGTTTTCGGTACGCGGCGGAATCATCGATGTATTTTCATTTTCGAATGACAATCCGTACAGGATCGAATTTTTTGGCAATGAGGTCGACAGCATCCGGACATTTGACGTCGAAACGCAGCTTTCAATCGAACGGCAGAAAAAGATCACCATCATCCCAAATGTCGAGAATAAGTTCTTCAGGGATAAACGTGAAAGTTTCTTTGATTACATCTCGGAAAATATGGTCATTTTGGTCAGCGATCCCGAACTTGTGGCGAATCAGCTAGAGAAAATGTATCAGAAAGCCACCGAGGTTTTCGAAAAAATGGATTCGACCGTACGTCATGTTGAACCGTCTGAACTTTTCATCGATAAAACAACTTTCCTGAAAAAGGCGCCCGACTTTACTATAGCTGAAATCGGGAATCATGCGATTTTCGACCCAGAGAAAACGTTTGAGTTTTCAATCCAGCCACAGCCACCATTCAACAAGCAATTTGATTTGCTTTTGGGCAATCTCAGCGAAAATCACTTTAACGGATACAAGAATTATCTGTTTTGCTCAAACGAAACGCAGGCGAAACGATTTCATGACATTTTTGAGTCGCTCGACGATGTCAATCACGAAAATATCAGGAAACAATACGATACGATCGTATTTCCATTGTTTGAGGGATTTATCGACAATGATAACCGTATTGCATGTTATACCGATCACCAGATCTTTGAGCGATACCATAAGTTTTCAATCAAAAACGGTTACTCTAAAAAGGAATCACTTACACTTCGCGAACTGACGTCGATGTCGGTTGGAGATTATGTGACGCATATCGATCATGGCATCGGAAAGTTCGGCGGGCTGCAAAAGATTGAAGTCGAAGGACGCATGCAGGAAGCCCTAAAATTGGTTTACGCCGATAACGATATCGTTTACGTCAGTATTCATTCGCTTCATAAAATCTCCAAATACAACGGCAAAGATGGCGCTCCGCCAAAGATCTACAAGCTTGGTTCAGGTGCCTGGAAAGCATTAAAGCAGAAAACCAAGGCCCGCGTTCGAAATATTGCGTTTAACCTGATCCAGCTTTATGCGAAACGCAGGCTCGAAAAAGGGTACGCGTTTAATCCTGACAGTTATCTTCAGCTTGAACTAGAATCGTCCTTTATTTACGAAGATACGCCCGATCAGACAAAATCCACACAAGAAGTCAAAGCCGACATGGAAAGCGATCGCCCGATGGACCGCCTGGTGTGTGGTGATGTTGGATTCGGAAAGACCGAAGTTGCGATCCGTGCGGCATTTAAAGCGGTCGATAACGGAAAACAGGTCGCAGTTCTGGTGCCGACGACGATTCTGGCATATCAGCATTATCGAACTTTCTCCGAACGCCTGAAAGAGATGCCTGTGACTATCAATTACCTCAACAGGTTCAGGACGGCAAAAGAAAAAGCGCAGACGCTCAAAGATCTTGAAAGTGGAAGCCTTGACATCATCATCGGCACGCATCAGCTCGTCAATAAAAATGTAAAATTCAAAGATCTCGGCTTGCTGATCGTGGACGAGGAGCAGAAATTCGGTGTCAATGTCAAGGATAAACTGAAAACGATCGCATCGAACGTCGATACTTTGACCCTTACTGCAACGCCGATACCGCGCACGCTGCAATTTTCATTGATGGCGGCACGCGATCTATCGGTCATCAGGACACCGCCGCCGAACCGCTATCCAATCGAATCGCATGTCATCGGATTTAATGAAGAAACCATCCGAGATGCGATCTCCTATGAAATAGAGCGAAACGGGCAGGTGTTCTTTATCAATAACCGGATCGAAAATATCAAGGAAATTGCGGGAATGATCCAGCGGCTTGTTCCTGATGCGCGCGTCGGGATCGGGCACGGGCAGATGGATGGCAAAAAGCTGGAGGAACTGATGCTTGCTTTCATGAATGGTGAATTCGATGTTTTGGTGGCCACGACGATCATTGAAAGCGGGCTCGATGTGCCAAATGCAAATACAATTTTTATCAACAACGCGAACAATTTTGGCCTTTCGGATCTTCATCAGATGCGAGGCCGCGTTGGGCGAAGCAATAAGAAGGCTTTTTGTTATTTCATCACGCCGCCTTACTCGGTCATGACCGAAGATGCTCGAAAACGCATTCACGCCCTTGAGCAATTCAGCGAACTTGGAAGCGGTTTCAACATTGCCATGAAAGACCTTGAAATTCGTGGTGCCGGCGACCTTCTCGGCGGGGAACAAAGCGGTTTCATTAACGAAATTGGTTTTGAGACCTACCAGAAAATCATGAATGAGGCCATCGAGGAATTAAAAGAGAATGAATTCCGGGAATTGTATCAGACCGAAAACAACGAAGACCGCGAATATGTTAAAGACATTCAGATCGACTCTGACTTTGAGCTGCTGTTTCCTGATAATTACATCAATAGTATTACTGAACGCCTGAATCTCTATAATGATCTGGCGGGCTTAAAAAATGAATCCGAACTTATATCTTTTGAGGAAAAACTTATAGATCGGTTTGGCCCGCTGCCAAAAGAAGCGCAGTCGCTGCTCAACAGTCTCCGCGTTAAATGGGTGGCAACGCATCTTGGCATTGAAAAACTGGTGATGAAACAAGGTAAGATGATCGGATATTTCGTCTCCGACCAAAATTCCGCGTTTTATCAGTCGAACCGTTTTAGTGACATCCTTCGGTTCGTGCAACAAAACCCCGAACTCTGCCGGATCAAGGAAAAGCAAACCTCGAACGGTCTGCGGCTGCTTGTAACCTTTGAACACGTCAAATCCGTTCATCGTGCACTTGAACTGCTTAAAAAGATGAATTCATAAAAAAAGCCGCATTTTACAGCGGCTTTCCTTTTAGTTTCTCAATATCTTGAAATTGGCTTCTTTATCGCCGAACTTAAGTTTAAAGAAATAAGTTCCGGAGGCATATTGCGTCATGTCGACCTTTGTTTCAAGTGTATTCAGCTCCGCTTTGTGAAGCAGCCTGCCCTGCACATTGTAAACAGTAATATTCGTGATTTCGGTATTGGCTATGATATTCACGATTCCTTCCGATGGGTTGGGATAATAAGTGAAATCGATAACGCTTCCAAAATCGTCTACCCCAAGATGTTCTTCACAGCTTACGGTTGCAACATATCCTTCTTCGGTAACTGCCTGATCTGAAGTAAAGACAAGCGTCAGTGCTCCGTCGATGGAATTGGAAACAAATGTTCCGGGATTGAAATTGCCCGTAAGTCCGCCCGTTATTTCAGGTGCAGAATCATTTGCCCCGTCGTGGATGTATAAATAATCGTAATCAAGTTCGAGATCCATTTGCACAAAATCAAGTTTGATCTTTTTGTTTGGCAGGTTTGGAATCATCGTGCGGACATACATTTCCATGTCGTCATATTCACTGGCCGTTCCGCCGGTATCTGTAATTGTCACACCACTGCACCAGTTGGCTGCCGTAGCAAACACTTCGACACGCGAATTGGATGTGGCTGAATCACAAACAGGCCGGATCCGGACTTTGTAAAACGTATTCGGAGTAAGCGGAGCCTGCGTTTGAAAAGTGGTAGCAGTGATCGGCGTCCAGTTGGCAGTATTGCTGTTATACGGCATGATTGCAATTTCCCATTGTGCAGTTGAATCGCCGAGATCGGTAAAATTAATTGTCGCCGATGTGGTAGTGATATTCGAAACATTGATGCTCGCAACCGTATTGATGCATGTGTTGATGCAGTCGGTACTTAGGCAATCGGCATCTTCAACAGCATTAAAGATTGCCGCTGCCGGCTGTGGGCCGAATCCGTTCGCAAAGCTGATTCCTACGCCACCGATCAAATGGCAATAGCTCATGATCGTCCCTTTTACCATAAAACTCGGAATTGGTCCCATCGGACAATTTCCTTCCTCATAACCAGCCTGGGTTCCGCATCCGTCTATTGAAGTTCCGTTCCCATTCCAAACACATGCGTGCGTATGGCGTGATCCCATCAAATGGCCGAGCTCGTGAGTGATCACCTGAACGGTCCAAGAAAATGTAGGCACGGTTGAGAAATCGTACTCGACATCCGAATAGCTGAAATTATTCTGCGAGCACATCCCATCGATAGTTACTGCAACGCCGCCCATTCCCCCGGGATCGATGCCTACCAATTGGCCGAGGTCACCGTCGAAAACGGGTCTTAATTCATTGAATTGGAAAAGGTACTCATACGATGATTCACCAAAGAACGGATCCGGTTCGGTCCAAATGAACATTGATTTCAGTGATGTGGTAACATCCTCATTTGAAAATAGCGTCTGAACATTGTTAAATACGGATGTCATCCAATTTGTCGTCTGCGTCGGATCGCTGTCATTTGACTGATAGATGTCGTAATCGATTTCAAAATAGATCGTCACACAACGCTCTGTCAGCGCATTTCGTTCGCGCGGAGAATTATGATCATGGTCTTCGTGCGCCACATCGTCCTTAACCATGCAATTAAATCCATTCGGAATCCGCATGTCGGCATCCGAGTAGATGATATAATCGGAAAAATTATTGTCTCGTGCCAGCCGGCCTACAACCAAATTTCCAAGCGCACTATCCGAAATAATGGCATTCATCTCATTATTAAAAAAGTTTACCGACGCTATTGATTCAGCATCGCCTTTGATGATGCCGCGGTAATGAAGACCTTTTTCGTAAGGTATGTTTTTGGCTTTATCAGTATCAAGGTGGAAATTCTCATTAAACAGATCGACCTTATACAATTCCACAAGTAT